>DPLM01000207.1:0-4778 GCA_003541985.1 Deltaproteobacteria bacterium
CTTCTGTACTACGCTTGACAATGCGCTGTACAAATTTGCCATCTTCTTCAAAGATTCGTATGGCTTGGAAAGAGGTGGGTGAAGACATCAGGAAACTCCTTTTAGAAATCAGGGCAGGGAGATCACAGCCTGAATTTTCGGAATTCGGGAGTCAGGACTGCAGAAATATTAACGTGTGGAGATTTGTTGGTAACAAACGGTTGTCAACCTCCAATACGAGACATCCCCAAGTTAGATCCGGTGAAAGCGATTGGTTCTTTGAAAGCAATCGAATGGGCAACTCGCTCGTTCAATTCACTAGCAACTTCTTGCTGGTTTAATAAGTGGTGAATAGAAGTAGGTATTGGATTGCTTAGGCAGCCAACTAGCTGGCCACCAGAGGTTAACCGTAATCTGGAGCAGGTAGAACAAAAAGGCTCGCTTTCATTGGGAATAATGCCAAAGTATCCTCCAGGCACCCAATAGCGTTGGGCGGTAGCGTCGTGCTCGGCCGCAACCTTTCGCCAAGAGTAATGCCGACCGATTAATTCGAGAATTTCATTCATTGGGAAAAATGGAAAATTCTCTGTTTGGAAAAGTGGCCCCATTCGCATGAGCTCGAGATATCTTAGCTCAATCTCTCTCTCAATAGCGTAGTCAAGAAGATCAATCACCTCATGGTCATTGGCTCCTCGAATAACAACCATATTAAGTTTGATACGTAGTCCCGCAGCGAGAGCCTTATCAATCCCCTCTAACACACGTTCTAGGCGTCCAGCACGTCCTAGTCTTCTAAAATTTTCAGGATCTAAAGAGTCTAAACTGATGTTGACAGAATCCAAGCCTGCCTCTTTAAGGGGTGCGGCCAATCTGCTTAAATTCAAGCCGTTGGTAGTTAGGCCGATGCTCTCAACATCTTTTTGCCGCACACCATCAATGAAACTGAGCAGATCTCGATGGAGCAGTGGTTCGCCACCTGTAATTCGAATCTTGGTGATACCGGAATGCCTTACCAGTAATGAGACTAATTTGAGCAGGTCTGAACTGGAGAGTGCATGAGGATCTGGAACATGATCCTTGATACTCTTGACGCAGTATGTGCAAGCCATGTTGCAGGATTCCCCTAAGGAAACGCGCAACTTGTTTATATTTCGACCGAAGCTGTCGAGCATGTGGGAATCTCCTTTCCAAACATGGGAGGCGATTCTGTTTCCGGAATCACCCATCGTCGAGGAAGCCATTGCCGAAACCTAAGGCCGCCAAGATCGGAGACAGTATTAGTAAGATTTAGAGATTTTGTCTAAAGACGTTAGGAAAAGTAATCTAAAAAAGCAAGCATGGCCTCTTTCATACAGTCGTTCCCATTTGGAAGAGAGTTATGGGGCTAAGAGAAGTGCGAGAACCATCATCGCAACGAGCATAAAGTTGTTGAAGACCTCTTAAAATTGTTAGCAGTTGATCAGAATTTTTCAGCAACGGCTAGCAGTCGAGCTAACAAATCTGGAAAGCTCTGTGCGAATTCAAAGGATTTCTTTAGCGCATTTCCTGATTCAAGATGCAGAAGAACACTATGCAGGCGAAACTTGTTAGTTTGGTCACTTTGCAAACTAATTACAAAGTGTAAGCAATTTTTAAAAGGCAACCCAGAGTTTGCAAATTGCTTCCATTGACCAGTCATCTCAGTTAGGCTAGTTATTCTGGTTCCTGTATTTGGTATGGCTCCACTGAATTGGTTTGCAGCTTGAAAAATCTATTATGACCCAGTTGATGGTTTATCTGCTCAAAGCCAAAAGCCTTAACCAGAATTCCTTCACAAGGCTTTTCCTCGCTGTTGATTCCTTTCAATAGATCGTACAATGTCTGCATGATCTAAAAGCTTTTAAGCTTGGTAGTGCTTGTCATGGGAGCAAGTTGCTGTTACCCATCAAAGTGTAAGCAAATCTTTGAGAAGTAGAAATTTTGAAACTATCCCCCGAGGTGTCAGATGTGTCCAGGTTTAGATATCCCAGAAATTTCGGTTTCTTCTTCGGATAACTACCGCTCTCCTTTTCATCCAGAAGCAGTAACTTTAGTTTCTGCCGCCAACCTTCAAACCCCGACTGACCTGCAAATTTCTTCTCCAAGCGAAGAAAGTGCAAAGGCTACAAAAGTTCGAGCCTATGGATTGTTAGGATATACGCGCAGTATTGATCTGCACTTTGAAATCAATGCCCTTCACCCAGAGCGAATTTTCTATTTTGAGGGAAAACGCTACAAAATAGCGTCTGTTGTTGAAATGGGAGAGGGACAACTGGCAATCAATGCCGTTTCAATTGAATATCGTACTTAAATCTAATCCCTGGACATTTCATTCAACCGATGACGAGCTTGTGTTTGCCAATAAAGAATGGAACTTTCCTTTAGGTAGCGCTTGTAGGCATCTTGCGCAGGGGGATAGTTACCCTGCATTTGAAATAGATAACCGAGTAGAAAGTGTCCAAACGGATACTGCCCAGGAAATTCTCTGATAAGTTCCTGAAGATCTCTAATTCCTCCTTCATATTCTGCGCGATCGGGTCTGTAATCCAGAATGCTTTCATAAGAATCGAGAGAATTCTGCAGTTCTCCCAAGCGCAGGTAAGTAATGCCAAGGTTCATCCGAACGTAATTGAGACTCGGCGCCAATTGCAGAGCTTGTTCTCCGTATTCTATAGCTCTTTCATATTCAGCTAATAAATAATAACCCCAACCGAGATTACCAAATAAGTAAGGATTGCTACTATAAGGCGCAGCCTGTTCATAAGCTTCCACTGATTTGCGCACAAGTGGAAGATCGTAGCGCGCTAAGCCGTCGGGCTGAAGTTCATACCCTTTATAATAGTACGTAGTCCCTAATTCCTGATAAATCTGACCACGTTTAGTTGCAGATTCTTCTACTTCTAATCCTTGCTCAAGAATAGCGATTGCGTCCTCAAAAGCTCGAGAATTAAATAACCCCTTGGCGACTACGATGTGGTAATTCAGACCACTCAACCCTTCTCCATAGAGTTCATTTTCATATTCTTGAAGCCACTTGGCTAACTCATCCTTAGCAGTCTTTTCTTTTGTTTCTTTCCCTAGTAATTTGGCGATGGTGTCTTGTAGCATTGGGACCAACCGGTCTCCCTCTACATAAAGATCTGAGCTACGCCAAGATGGTCGGCCCTTATCCCAGAAGGAGTCCCAGGCGCTTTGCTTCTGTTGCTGGTTATTCATCGCCTGCATAAATTGAAACAGGTCAAAGGGTCTCGGGAAAGTAGTAAATAAAAGCGTGTAGAATATTGTAAGAACCCCAATCATAGCTAATACAGGAGGCCACCACCTACGAAGGAGGGTAACCAAAGATGAGTCATTTGGGGAAATCTGCGGAGGGGTACCGATTTCGCCCCAAATTGCAGAAGCTTGAATAGGGCGCCCAGCTGCGTGAAGTAAGTTGCCTAGTTTATAGAGCCATTTACGTTCATCGACATCACTAAGCTCTTTTGCAAGGAGCAATTTACGAGCTTCCTCATCTTTGCCAGATTTTACAAGTCTTGCTAATTCAAAATTCAGTTGTGAGGAAGATTTTGGCATTACGGTGCAATCTCGTGTGCGTCACACCAGTCTTCGTAGCTCATTTGTGCTTTACAGGCTTTGTGTTGTCGGTGTCGCAGCAATCCGTAGTAGGTCAAAAAATAGCTGCTAATTGCAATCGGGAAAGCATAGAATAAACTCCCCAGCATCATGGGAGCTCCCAACTCAATAAGTAAGTACTCTGCTCCTGAAACTATAGGGCGCCATACACCCTCCATGCCGAGGATCTCGGTCAGCCGATTTTCAAAAGTTGCATAGGTTAACTGCTCTTTGCCCTGTACCCAGCAGCCTGTCGTGAGAAAGCCATAGTACATTGGTGCCATTGTCAATGGGTTACTGATCCAAACCATTGCAACACTGACAGGAAGATTAAATCTAAAATTCAAAAGATAACGGCAGACACCCCAAATCAAAGCAGCTAGGTACATTTGTATTCCTACCGTAGGTGTGAAACCCAGAAACATTCCGATTCCTACTCCCCAACTGACTTGACTAACTGAGGCCATGCTATGCAGAACAGGATGGATTAACCTTTTTTTGATCAGATCGATAAGATATTTCATCTCCAGTAAATCTTGCTTAGTTTAACTTTTGAAGATTTTATTGATGAGCTCATCCAGGAGGAACTTTTATTTTTTAATAACTTTTTTTAGAGATACCATTAAATTACTTTTTACAAATCCAATCATTCATTAGACGGGTAGACCTCTAATTAATTTCAGGGGGGTACAAGGTGGGAAGGAAACAATCATTGAAAAGATCATTTCTGCGGTCAAACTACAAGATTTGTAAAAATTGAATGATTTATTCGCGAGTAATTGGCAGAGATTTCTATATTTTCTATCAGGTTTGGCAGTAGATATCTTTGATCAACGCGAATAATTCCAAGATGCGATCATTGGCAATCCGGTAGAAGGAGAAGTTGGCTTCACGTCTTGATGTTACAATATCTCTAGAACGAAGAAGTGAGAGGTGTTGTGACAAAGTAGTTTGTTTCAAGCCAGTGCAGAACTCCAGATCTTGGACTGTTTGTTCACCGGTTCTTAATGCACAGAGAATCTTCAGGCGAGCTGGGTGGGCCAAGACTTTCAAACTTCGAGTGGCCTGATCAATATTTCGCTCTTGTGAACCAAAGAGCTGGTTAAGTTCATCCCGTAAAGCTTCAGCGCGAGTTGAGTAGCTAGTCGTTTCCAATGTCTCTCCCCAAT
>DPLM01000207.1:5166-11619 GCA_003541985.1 Deltaproteobacteria bacterium
ATCATAGCATGCATGTAGCAGGATAAAAAGTAAACTATTTGAGAATAGCAATATTCTAATTTTTCTTATATTTTGCTGCGGCACATATTATGCAGCATTATGAATGCATTCAAGATAAAAACCTGCATTAGATTGTTATCATACTGAATTTTGGAAATTTAAAATTAAAATTCGTTTTTAATTATAAATAAAATAATATTTTTAAGTTTTAGGTATGGCGCAAGAAAATTCTCCAATTCCGTCTTTATTCAAAGGTGTGGAGAATTCACAGGAGGGCGCTCGACAAAAGCTAGACGATAGTGAATTAAACTCTCTAGAAGCGACCAATGAGGTAGAGGCATTTCATGAAGATTTGTCCGATTTACAGAGAAACTCTGAAGAACAAATAATTGCAGCTTCTGAATCAGTAAATCCTCCACAAAAAGTTTCGTACAATGGAGATCAACAGGTTTCAAATCGCTCGATCGATCTAGGTGAATTTAAGGGAAATCTTGTTCTATATAGAAAGCAACTTTTAGCGACAGCAGTTGCTTCGAATATGTTGGGGGTGGTGATGGGTTTTGGCGGTAGCCAATTCTGGACGACTGGCCCGGAGATAACTTCGTTGCAGGTATTGTCAAACCTGCCACCGACAGTTGTTTCTCCGCTGCTTGACCAGGAGGATGAGGCACCTGCTCTGGGGGGCACAGGTGAACCGAACCAAACTGGAAGTCGTTTGGAAAAGCTAGTGCCACTTGTTCCGTTGTTGGATCTACCTGAGTCTTCAATTCGTCCAGCTTTGACAGACCCACCTGCAAAGCAGTACGGAAAGTCAGGGCCGATTGTTGAGGAGCCGGCCTTGGTGGAAGCGCGAATGGAAAATTCGACTGAGGATGAGAAACCTGCACCACCTCCGGTTACCGTGGCACCTCCACCCCATGTCAGAAACAAAAAAGTGAAGCAAATTGAAACCATTGCTGAAAATCAAATCATTGCAGAAACTGGTAACCAAAATCCTAAGTTAGCAAATCCAAAAATAAAAAAAACAATATCCAAGAAAAATTCTATTCATACAGGTCCTCACAATCTGAATGAGCCAAACTATTTAGTCCAGCTTGCAAGTTGTATTACAGAGAAGTGTGTGTTTGACTTCCAAAAAATGATGAAGCGCCTTTACCCGCAACTTCCGGTTCGAGTTGTTCCATACACTTCGAAAAGAACTATAATTGAAATTGTCTCTAGAAAAGCATTTACCCTAGAAAATGGGAAACGATTGGCCGAGCAGATAAACAACGGCAATCAGATCAATGCAAAAGCTTACCTGGAAAGTGTTCGAAGCAAATTTCAGCTTGTCTTAGGCCAAATTTCCAAGGGACAAAAACCGGAAAAATTAGTGAAAAAGCTAAATGGGATGTTCATAGGAGAAGTCTCGTTTATTAAAAAATCAACTGAGCAAACGATAAAATACTTTCGGGTTCAAGTACCTGCTTTTGATGATCGTAAAAAGTCGGTGGTCTTACAAAAGGAACTACAGAAAGCTGATAAGCATATGGCGAGTGCTTTTCTGGTTCCTAATCCAAATAAACCATGAATGATTTACTTGTAAGGAGAACCATGTCCCGAATGAGTAACTTGCTTGGGGGAATGATGCACTGGCTCAAGTTTGAGGCACAACTATCAGCGGATGAGATTGATGAACCTGAATTTAGCGATAAGCGGACCCTGCTTTATTTAAAGCCAGAAGCTTTGAAGCATGTGGTTGTCATCAATGATCTGGAAAAATACCAAAGTTCTCCGGAGTTTGTAGAAGGTGGTCGTCTGGTTGAAGTCAGCAAACAATACAATTACACACTGCGTCAAGTTGCTGATCTGATTGAAGAGCCAATGCAATCTGACAGAAGGCCTCACCTCAAAACATTGACTGGATCGATCAAGGGGCGTCCGGACCTACGACTTGCCCAACGCCAAGAGAATGGGATTTCAATCGCCGAATCGCCCTAAAAAATCTCGTTGGGGGAATTGATGCCCTCCCCCTAACCTCCTTGCTTGTACTGCTTCAAAAGACCCACTAGAATAATCAGATTCAACTTTCTCTATTTAAAACACAATTCTGAAATCCGGGCCGCGTGCAATTGCGAATTCTTTTGCTGGCTATACTTTTTTGGCCAGTCCTCTCCCAAGCTCAGATTTCCAGTCATTGGAAGCATCAACTTTGGACGAAATGGCTTCCAGCACTTGAAATGGGTACCGCTGAAGATCGTTGGCAAGCAAGGTTGGCTTTTTTGACTTGGCCTGAAGCCTCATTACCTGTTTTGCGTCAAGGGATGATGACCTCAGAAAGCCAAGAAAATTGGCGATTTGCTCAAGTTCTCGCCCAAATCGGTGACGAGAGTGACATTCAAAGAATGCTTGATGCTTGGCAAAGCTTGAGTAGTACCCGACAAGATGTTTGGGTGGGAAGCTTGGAGAAGTTGTATATGAGGTTTCGTCAGGAGAGTCAGCAAAAATTATTATTGACGCGTCTCCAGTTTGAATCAAATGAAGCTATCGATTCAAAAAGTGGAAGAACTGATGGAGAGATCATTTATAAGCTCTCAAACTCAACAGCTTCACCGCGGTTGGTTAAGGTCCGGATAAATATCTGGAGGGGAATAGCTGATCCATACTGGCCTGCACAATTGCATTGGCTGGAGGCAGGTAATTCCGTAGAAGTTTCTTTACCTATCACTCTGCTGTTCGAGCCCAGAGTGCCCACGGTCAGATTGGATCTAGACGTCATGGAAATTGGTGTGAGGGAGACATTACTGCATGAACGATATGAGATTCCAGTTTCGGGAAGACCTGCTCCACCCAAATCAAGGCAACGACCATTGAATCTTCCCAAAACAGATGACAGCATAATTCCTGAAAGGCGATCAGAAGAAGCTGAATCAGGTTGAAAGGTTACTGAGTGTGTTTGCCAATGAAGAGTGCCGAATAACCTCTGCTTCAACTGTATAAAACACGTCCTCACAGATTTTCTTTGCGTGATCTACTATCGACTCCATGTAGTCAGAGATAGTCAACTCTGTAATCAGAGCACGAACGTTTGAATTTCCTTTCTCAAATTTGGAGATCACTTTTTCTTTGATCAGTCACAACAGTTTATCCAGTTGCTAAAGTTACGCTGGTCTTGCTGAACATTGTTCTCTTGGGCTTATTGACTTTCAGACCTTTAACATTGCAGGTGGAAGTCTGTTTTACGCAAAGTGGGCACTTTGCTTTGCAAGCACTGAGAACAAGTTTGGAACATAATTGTCAGAATTTGATTGAGGAAAGCTAATAAATTGATCTGACAGACAGAAAAGATTGAGAGTGTTTTAGTATCAAGTAATGTTTGCTAGAAATCTAGGTAAGAGCCGTTCAATTGAATCAACAATTACTTTGGTTTGATGATCAAATTCCAGGTTAACCAAGGTGGTTCGAGTTGCGTTACAGAGAGTCGTTCTCGAGAGAGTTTCTGGGATCAAACAAACTGAAAATCGATCTGGCTCTACATCAACCACTGTCAGACTTACTCCGTCAACTGCAATCCAACCTTTGGGAACTAAATAGTTGTTCCATTGTGGGGGAAGTTCGATCCAGAGTTTGCAATTTCCCGGAGTCTCAATGATCTCAAGGACCTGGGCTTTACAATCGATGTGGCCATTGACCTGATGCCCACCAAGTTCATCCCCCATTCTAAGAGATCGCTCAATATTCGTGCTAGAACCAGTTTGCAGCATTCCAAGATTTGATCGATCTAAGGTTTCCTGAATTACATCGAATTCTGCCCATGCACCTTCCTCAAAATAGACAACAGTGAGGCACACGCCTGACACCGCTACACTCGCTCCCAGTTCTAAGCCAGTACCCATCTCGTTAACCTGTATGCGAAGCTTTAGTCCACCGCTATGCCTCTGCGAGAATAGGACCTCTCCTTTGCCCTGAACGATTCCTGTAAACAATTTAGCCTTTCTCAGTGTGTGTATAAACACCGTCCCAGTCACCGGGGGGAGGCTCACTGATGAAGCGTTTACAACGCTCGATGTAGGTTAGACAGGGCCCATCATTTTCGAGGAAGGTCAGGGCTTTGCGGAGGTGCTCTATAGCAATTGGATAATCACGATCTTTGTAACAAGAAAGACCCTTTTGGTAATGCTCAAGAACGTCGGTCATTGGGCCACTAAGTTTATTCTTGAAGTCTAGGACCTCAAAAACTGGAACAGGTTCTTTTTTACCAACCACCCGAACAATGTCTAATTCTCTTGCATCTACATAATCTTCGGCACCTTCCAAGTGTTCTGTACCGTAGTAGGTATTGCCTGAGATCATTGTAAAGGTTTTATAAAACTTGTTTGCGCCTTCCAGCCGTGCAGCCAGATTGACCGTGTCACCCATAATAGTATAGTCCATCCTTTGCTGTGATCCCATGTTACCGACTACGATTGGGCCGCTGTTGATCCCCATTCGGGCAAAGAGTTGAGGACTACTTTTTTCTCGCCAGTCCTTACGCATTTCAATCAGACGCTTTTGCATGTCAATTGTTGCAAAACAGGCGAGTTTAGCGTGATCAGGTTGATCCAAGGGAGCTCCCCAGAATGCAATGATGGCATCCCCTTCAAACTTGTCGATAGTGCCAGCCCTACTGGAAATGAGATTGCACATCTCAGTAAGGTATTCATTCAGTAACGCAACAAGTTCTTCAGGCGTGAGACTTTCTGAAATCGTTGAAAACTTCTGAACATCTGAGAAGTATGCAGTCATTTCGCGACGTTCACCACCTAAACTGAGTTTTGTGGGGTCCTTGACGATTACATCAATCACACTTGGAGAGAGGTATTGAGAGAAAGCGTTCTTGATGAAGGCTTTTTGCTGTCTCTCTGCCATAAATAGATAGAAGTTTGTAGCGAGCATACTGAGAATCATTGCAGGAATGATATAACTCATTGACAATACATATCCATGATAAACGTAGGAATAAACTGTAATCCCAGCATATGAGAATATTGCCAGCAGAAATATTATATTTTGAAACTTGTTACGGCTGGCGATGAACAAAAACAACAACATCATACAGATAAGAACAACGGCCTCCACTTTGCTATTTGCTGGACGAATAGGGGCGCCATTCATAATTGTCCAAATCGTATCAGCTAGAATTTCAATCCCATAAATCTCTCCAACTGGGGTTGAAAAAATATCGTGAGACACTTCGGTTGTATCCCCAACTAGAACGAGTTTATCTTTTACCCAGTATTCCAACTCATAGATTTCATCTTCATCCAGATCTTCCAGACCGTAAATCTCGCCCTCATAAAGATTTAGGACCATTGCTGCGGTGATACCTGCGTATTCATGGAGAAAAGTAACACCTGGTTTGTGAAGCGGGTAATCCAACCAAAGATCACCATTGTGGTCCAGTTGAATTTCCTTGTCTCCAATGTAGAGAATGTTGTCCTCCAGCCGTGGTTCAACATTCCAATACATCGCTAATGCTTGAACTGCCCAAGGCCAGATGTTGAGTTCATTGACAGCCTGATCGTAGAAACGAAGCCGGGAGAGTCGGTTACCTATCAAAGTATGGTTGGTGTAACCAGCGATGGTAGCTTCCTGCAGAACAGGAGTTGCCGTTGTGACGCCACGTATTTCTTCATTTACAAAATTCAATTGACCCACCACCATAGTGTTTGGCTTTTTTCCAAGTGCTTCCGCCAAAATAGGGTCTTCACCGTAGCCATTTGGAAAATCCATCAACATATCAAGCGCAACAACCTTGGCCCCTAATTTCTGTAGGTTGGTTACAATCTCAGCAATGTGTTTGCGTTGCAGTGGCCAACTTCCATATTCAGTAAAGAACTCTTCATCAGTATCAACAATCACCATATCATTTTCAGCAAATGCATAAGCTTCAGGATTTGCAGTGTGCCGTAAGATGTGTCGATATCCCTGCAGCTGATTTTCTAATCCTGAAAATATCTCATATTGCTCGGCAGGAATCATGGCTAAGAAAATAAGGATCGTGATCCAAAAATCTGGTCGGAGAAGTGCCTTTTTCATGGAACTGTTCTACGTTTCGGTGGGAGAGGAGGCACCTGAGAAGGTGCCCGAAGTTGGTGAGTAGGCGTTGCCTAGAGGTTTGCCTGGTACGCCTTGGTTGTTTCTTCCTGCAAAGAATCTAGTTTCAGGCGCGCATACACTTCAATGATGAACGGACGTAGATCATTGATATCTTCATCATCATTGTTTTTGCTGAAGAAGGACTCATAAGTTTGCATCGCTGGAACCAGTAACTTATGATCTTTCAGGACACCTGCCATCATAAATCCGTCAGAGTCATATTGCTTGACAGCATTAAGGTCATCTTCAAACTTTTTCAATTTTTTGCCGCTTAGCCAAGAAAGTCTCCTTGTTTTACTCTCACTCAGGACATTCCCATTCTTAAGTACCTCAACC
>DPLM01000009.1 GCA_003541985.1 Deltaproteobacteria bacterium
ACGATTGCCCTAATTTCAAAAGGAAAGTTAGCTGCCTCTTGGACGGATGTTTTTCGATCTGTTTCAGCAGTTACAGTTTGCTCAATCAGATCGGAGAAGTTGAATCGTTGCTCCCCAAAATGGGAGACACGGATGTATGGAGAAATCAACTCGGCTTCTTCGACAACCAAAGCCCATTGCCAGAAGCTATACCAACTCAGATCAATCCCAATTTCGTCAAGAGAAATAAAATTTTCTGAACCATCAGCCTCACGGATTTCCAAACCCTGCAGGATCAACTTGAGGGAAAGCGGCTCCACTCGCACCTGTGCCAGTTGGACTGGACGCCCTAACTGCTTCTCAAGGGCTCTTGGCAACTGTTCCTGTAACCAGCCAGGCCCTCCAAAATAGAGGATAGTCAATCCAGCCACGCCTAGCAGGTTAAGAATAAAGACTACCCAAAGGATCCTTTGCACCCAACGCAAGGTCTATTCTCTCGTGATTTAGTAAGCTAAAATATTGGGAAAAACCCAGACTGGCAGGAGGGATCTGCCGAGGAAAAAAACTCAGAGATGGGTGTGCTGGAAATGTTCCAAGCGATCTTGGTAGTAGCGGAGGCCCATGTGATCCACATTACGGATGTCAGATTTAGCTCGTTGCAAGGCTGTCTTGGCTGTGTCTGCTGCTTCCCGCCAGCGTCCCTGAAGAGCATAGCTTTCTGCAAGGGTATCCAAAATGTAGGCAGCCGGTTCCAATGCCACTGCACGCTCTGCAAGTGTTACACTCTCCTGCACTTTGAGAGGCTGTCCAGCAAAATGTTGGGTTAAAAGCCAAGCCAAGTTGTTGAGCGCCCTTGGATTTTCGGGCTCCCAAACCAACACTTGTCGATAGAGTTCTTCAGCACGTTCAAACTTTGATTTTTCGTAGAATGTATTGGCAGCCTGTATCAACAAACCCACGTCCGCTGGAGTTGTTTCAGAAATAATGTTTTCCAATCGCCAAAAAATCAGGTTCTCTTTGGCATGATGGGAAGTACTATAAACGTTTACAAAGAGTAATAAACCGAAGAGTAGCAGACAGCCACCTTGGATCGTTCTCACTCTTTGATCATGCAGTGCAACTCTTTCCGGTTGTTCTTCACAGAGTTTTAGAAATTCCAATCGCTGCTGAATCCCATAGTGATGCCAGTTGTCTTGATGCAGTGCAATTCGGTTCAGGTACCCAACTTTTTTCAGAGCTGCAGCGAAAGGCTCCCAACCACATCTCAAAAATGCATTACAATCCGCTTGTCTTTCAAAATTTCTGCTTAGAAACCCAATTCCTCCACGGAGAAATAAGGCCAGTAGCCCTACTAACAAAAATCCTTGTAACCAATCTGGCGTTGTAAAGCCTGTAATCCACTGGGTAAACTCCGCCCCAACCAGAATCAGAAAAAGCAATTCTACAAAGCCAAGGAAAGCAAGTGCATAGAAGAATAGGTGCCAGCGTCGGAGATGTCCCGCTTCATGCGCTACCACTGCGCGTAATTCCTGTGAATTCAAATGATCCAGCAGTTGCGGACTGACCAGCAGAAAGCGAGCCCATGGCAGAATTCCAATTACCCCAGCTGTCGCTGTTTGAGTGATGTGTCCTGGCCAACAAAACACACATTGAACAGAAGTATGGTTGGCTTTCAGTTCAGTGATGATTTCATCTCTAACTTCTGAGGGCACAGGCTGCAACCCCCAACTCAATACTACAAACCAGGGTGCCGTTCCCAACAAAATTAACACACTCAATCCTAACTCAATCAGCACTTGGTTACTGACTGCTTCATTAGGAATGGTCTTCTCAAGCAGAAGAGTGAGCCCTAAGTGAAGGCCTGTAATCAAAATCAAAGGAAGTTGTAGTCGTAGAGTCTGGATCGTCTTGAGCCACTTTTGACCATCTCGCCCCCAGGGATGAGCAGCTAGACTATCGGCAATCCAGTAGACTAGTACTAAAAGGAAAACGACTGTGGCTTGATCCATCCGTATACTTTCCCAGTACGAAGCTAGTTCAACAGGCAATCGGGTGGCCCAATTCAAACCAGTCCAAAGGCCGGCAACGAACCATCTTGGTAAAGCATAGACCCAAATTTTTTTGGATTGAGACTGCCACTGTCCAAGCAACAGACTGCTAATCAGGAGTAGGATCAAGGTTTCGATTGGTTCAAGGGGGATTACGGCTTCTTTGGGTAGCATCGGCAACACCAGCAGTGATAACCCTAACGAAGCGAGAATCAACGGCAGGAAGGGCAGAAACATTTGTTTTCCTTCTGGTGAAATCCCATCAAATAAATTGGAAATGTAGAAAGCTTGGGTTAGCTTAGGTCCTTTCTCTCAACTCTTGCCTAGGACGCTGAGCATGGAATATTCGGCCAATGTACATGAGATCGAGCACGAAGGGAAACGCATCGTGCTGATTGGAACCGCCCACATCTCACGGGAGAGTGTGGAAGAAGTCAGTCGGGTCATTGAACAAGAACAACCCGATGCGGTGTGCATTGAACTTTGTGCTGCTCGCTACGAAGCACTTCGCTATGGAGATCGCTGGAAGGAAATGGATCTCTTCAAGGTTATTCGCCAAGGCAAAGCCATGCTATTATTAGCAAATCTCCTGATGTCAGCATTCCAGCGACGTCTTGGTGCTCAGTTAGGAGTAGAACCTGGTGCTGAAATGGTCGAAGCTGCCCGGGTCGCTGAGGATCTTGAAGCAAAAATCGTTTTAGCAGATCGAGATGTTCGAGTAACCCTTCAAAGAACATGGCGTAGACTATCTTTCTGGCGAAAGTGGAAACTAAGTGGACAGTTGATGGGCAGCATGTTTGTCGACGATCCAATTCAGAAAGAAGATATTGAACGCATGAAGCAAAGTGACGTGCTGACAGATGCTCTCGAAACTTTGGCCTCACAAGCTCCAGAAATGAAGGAAACCTTGATTGATGAGCGTGACCAATATTTGGCTGAAAAAATAAGACAAACCGACAGTTCCAAAATTGTCGCAGTGGTTGGAGCTGGACATGTCCCCGGAATAAAGCGTGAACTTGGTCAAGAGCATGATCTCAATGAGTTGGAACAAGTACCTCCTCCCGGATCACTCGGGACAGTGCTCAAGTGGGGAATTCCGGCACTGATTATCAGCTTGATCATCTACGGATTTACATTGGCAGATACAAGTGTCAGCTGGGAAATGATCGAACGCTGGTTTTGGATCAATGGCAGTTTGGCTGCTCTTGGTTCCGCCCTAGCGCTTGCCCATCCACTGACTATTTGTTCTGCCTTCATTGCTGCCCCGTTTACTTCTCTGAATCCTGCTGTAGCTGCTGGCTGGGTCGCTGGCCTCGTAGAAGTTCTCATCCGACGACCACAGGTTCGAGATTTTGAAGGCTTGATGACAGATGTTCAGGAATTCAAGGGGTTTTGGCGTAACAAGATCACTCGTGTACTTTTGGTAGTCGTTTTTGCAAACTTAGGCAGTACAATTGGTACGATCACCGGTGGCTTTGCCATTGCTTCGTTACTCTGACATCATACCTTCACAGTTCTTCAAGATGTTCCTTCAACCAAGAAGCTTTATTGCGGATGGCCACTTGCTCGGCTGAGTCCATTTTGTCCCAAGTCCGATAGACCATACCGATGCGTGGATTGCGAATCAGCTTTTCACGATGTCGGTCATGGAAGTCCCAATATAAACTGTTAAAGGGACAAGCCAACATGCCGTGTCTGGATTTCGCATCGTACGAACACTCCTCGCAATAGTGTCCCATTTTCCTCATATAGTTGGCAGAAGATACATATGGTTTCGTTGCCAGCAAGCCCCCATCGGCAAATTGACTCATTCCACGAGTATTTGGCAACTCAACCCACTCAATCGCATCGATATAAATTCCCAAATACCATCTATCCACCTCAGCAGGAGCAATTCCAGCCAACAATGCAAAATTACCCGTTACCATCAATCGTTGAATATGATGAGCATAAGCATACTGTAGAGACTGCTCTATAGAATGTGACAAGCAGCGCATTCTGGTTTTGGCGTTCCAGAACCAAGATGGTAGGGGGAGTTTATGTCCAAGCGCATTACTCTCCAAGTAAGCAGGCATCTCTGCCCAGTAGATTCCTCTGATATATTCACGCCAACCAAGGATTTGCCGAACAAAACCCTCTACTTGAGCAAGGCTGATTTGGTCTGGACGGTCCTCCCATTCTTGAACCACTCGGTCCAGCACTTCCCTTGGATGCAGAATCTTCGCATTCAAAGCAAAAGAAATCCTGGAATGAAAAAGGAAAGGATCTACCTCAGACATTGCATCCTGATAACTTCCAAAATAAGGCAGTCCATACTTGCAAAAATGCTCGAGTAGTTGAAGACTCTGCACCCGATTAATAGGCCACTCAAGTTGATTGTTCTGGATCGAACCGATTGTCTGCACACCTGCGTTCCGGACCATCTCTAAAAGTTCATCAACCTGGTTTGCTAACTTCAATCTTGGTGGAAGAGGGACTTGTCCATAATACTTTTGTCGATTCTCTGAATCAAAATTCCACTTGCCACCTGATGGTTTTGAGCCCTGCATTAATAGCCCTGTTTGCTTGCGCAAATGACGATAGAAAGACTCCAGCAAGTATTGTTTTTTGCCGACAAAGAAATCTTTGACTGCTCCTCGCTCACAAAGAAAATGCTCTGTGTCCACTCTTCTTGAGGACACCTTGAATTGACTCCTCAACTCCATAAACAAGTGATCCAGACGATACTCATCAGGTAACTGATAAGCCCAGGCAGCCTCAGGATTCTCCTCTAGAACCCACATTAAGTTTTCACCAAAAGACTGCTTGTTTCTTGGATCGTCTAGTCCAAGATACAAAATTTGGTGGCCCTTTGCTGAAAGATGAGTTGCAAACGCTCGCATCGCTGCGAAAAAAGCGACGACTTTCTGAATGTGATGTGAGACGTAATCAGTTTCGGAGCGTACCTCCATCATCAGGTACAAAACTTCTGGGTTCACTTTGTCAAACCAGCTATGCCCACCATACAATTGATCCCCAAGAATGAGTCGAACCTCCTTAATCACCATTTGGTAGTACCTCCAATAAATTTCTCATAAGTTTTTTTGAGTATTTTTTGCAATTTTAATTGCAATTAAAAGAGTTAGACGTTAAATTTATGTTTATTGCAATAGCTTATTCTTATGAACTTCTC
>DPLM01000072.1 GCA_003541985.1 Deltaproteobacteria bacterium
CATGTACTGCGGGTCTACATCAAAGCCAAGGGTTCAGACCGCACCATCTTAATAAGTGATGGAACTGCAGCTTCTGGAACAGTTCCTGGAACCTATTATTTGGGTGCTGCGAAGATTCAGTCTAAACCAGAAGGCGTTGTTCATCTCTTTGGAACTCAAAATCTTGCTGGTTCAGCGGCAACTCTGCTGGAATGTCTTCAAAATGTCATAACCTGGTACAATATCTCTCTTGAACAAGGAATTCGCTGGGGATCCATCCATCCTAGACAACTACTGGGATGGCCAACTACACAATGTGTGGGAGATCCAGCTGAATTATTGGACTGGGCATATTCCAAAGATCGATGGAACCTCGCATCCGTTCAACTTGGCACGCAGATCATCAAAATTCATTGAAGACACAACTGTAAACACACAGAAACTCTGATGGAGCGATACTAATGAAACCCTGTTCGCCATTTAATCACCCGGATAGACTGTTCAGTTCAGATCCATCACAACGCAATATTGCGCGAAGACTTTATGAAGAAGTACGGGATCTCCCTATAGTTAGTCCACATGGTCATACCGATCCAAGTTGGTTTGCTCTAAACCAAAATTTTGGTAATGCGACAGAACTTTTCCTGATTCCTGATCACTACTTATTCCGAATGCTCTACAGCCAGGGGATTTCCCTGCCAGACTTGGGAATTCTGACTCGTGATGGTTCACTTACAGAGACGGATCACAGGAAAGTTTGGCGAATATTTACTGAATATTATTATCTATTTCGGGGGACCCCCTCCAAGATTTGGTTCGATCACGCCCTACATGAGGTTCTAGGAATAAACGTTCCCATGCTGCTGGAGAATGCCGATCAAATTTACGACGAAGTCAACGCAAAATTATCAAGCGAAGCCTTTCGCCCACGTGCCTTGTTCGAACGCTTTCAAATCGAGATCTTGGCAACAACTGAGTCTCCTCTAGATCCCCTGACTCACCATCAAACTATTAGAGATTCGGGCTGGCAGGGTAATGTCATTACTGCCTTCCGTCCAGATTCAGTTGTTGATCCTGAGTTTGAGGGCTTTTCTGAAAATGTTGGGAAGTTGGCTGACATAACTGGAGAAAATACTAATAGCTGGGATGGTTACCTGAAGGCCTTGCAACAGCGACGAGAATATTTCAAGGCGATGGGAGCCACCTCCACAGATCATGGGCACCCAACTGCGACTACAGCAGATCTTTCTCGAGCCGAATGTGAACGGCTTTTGTCAGGAGGACTAGCAGGGGAACTCAGTGCAAAAGAAGCAGACCAATTCCGTGGACAAATGATGACAGAAACGGTGAGGATGAGTCTTGACGATGATCTTGTTGTTCAGTTGCATCCAGGTTCTTTCCGTAATCATAATCAACCGCTCTTCGAACGTTTTGGCCGTGACAAAGGAGCGGATATTCCAATGGCGACTGATTATGTCAATGGACTGAGACCACTACTAAACAAATTTGGCAATGAACCTAGACTCAGCATGATCCTGTTCACTTTAGATGAGACCAGCTACAGCCGAGAGTTAGCTCCACTCGCTGGACACTATCCCATCCTCAAACTTGGCCCTGCCTGGTGGTTCTATGACAGTCCAGAAGGGATGTTGCGCTTCCGTAGACAAACGAACGAAACCACAGGTTTTTATAATACTGTTGGTTTCAATGATGACACACGAGCTTTCATGTCAATCCCTGCTAGACACGATTTAGCTCGACGAATTGACTGCCGCTATCTTGCTGAACTTGTCTGTGAACATCGAATGAGCGAAGAGGAAGCTAGGGAAGTTGCGATTGATTTAGCCTACCGGCTCGTAAAGAAAGCTTATCGATTCAATGAGGAAAAATGAGTCGCGCAATAGCACTGCAAGAAAAATTTGGTAATCGCTACCCCCGAGAATCATGTGGGATTGGTATTGTTCATCTGGGTATCGGCGCATTTCATCGCGCTCACCAGGCTTGGTATACTGAAAAGTTACTAAGCCAACACCCTGGAAACTGGTCCATCTCCGGGATAAGTCTTCGGAGCCCGAATGTGCGAGATCAATTAGCTCCTCAAGATGGATTCTACACTTTGATGGAGAATGATCGTAGCGGACAGCGTATGGAAGTCATTGGAGTCGTCCGTGAGGTCCTTTGCGCTCCTGAGAGCCCAGCAGCTGTTCTCAATCGGCTTTGTCAACCAGAAACCAAAATCGCTTCCTTAACAGTCACCGAAAAGGGCTACTGTCACGATCCAGCAACGGGTCGTTTAAACCATAAAAACCCTCAAGTAATAGCTGATCTCGAAAACACAAATAAACCCAGCTCCGCTTTGGGTTATCTTTGTGAGGCACTTTATCAGCGTTGGAGACAAGATTTAGGCCCTTTCACCATCATTAGTTGTGACAACCTGCCGAGCAACGGCAAAGTGCTGAGAGGATTGCTTATCGAATTTGCAAAACTTCGTGACGCTGAACTTGCAGACTGGATCGAAAATCACGTTTCCTGTCCAAGCTCAATGGTTGACCGCATCGTACCTGCGACTACAGAGAAGGATCGTCAACGAGTCCAACAGGAACTCGGCTTAGAAGATCAGGGAGTTGTGGTCACTGAGGGTTTTTCTCAATGGATTCTGGAGGACAATTTCTGTGCAGGTCGTCCGGCTTGGGAAGAAGTTGGGGTAACCATGGTTGATGATGTAACACCATTCGAACATATGAAATTAAGAATGCTTAATGGCACACACTCGACTCTGGCCTATTTAGGCTTTATGGCAGGCCATGTGTATGTTGCTGAAGCCGCTAGTGATTCTGATTTTCAAAAACTCCTTCTTGAAATGTGGCAGGATGAGATCATTCCAACTCTCCGT
>DPLM01000136.1:0-293 GCA_003541985.1 Deltaproteobacteria bacterium
ATTCCTACTAACCGAGTCGTGACAAGAAAAGACCTACCTGATGTGATCTTTAAAACGGTACATGCCAAATATCGCGCAGTTGTGAATACTATTAAAGAACTTCATGAGAAAGGACAACCAGTATTAGTGGGCACCGTATCCATTGAAGTATCAGAAGCAATTAGCAAACTGCTAAGCCAAGCCAAGATCCCACACGAAGTTTTGAATGCCAAGAATCATGAACGTGAAGCAGAAATCATTGCAAAGGCAGGCCAAGTCAAGTCTGTTACCATTGCAACGAATATGGCTGGACG
>DPLM01000136.1:620-2096 GCA_003541985.1 Deltaproteobacteria bacterium
ATGGCTGGACGAGGAACAGATATTAAACCTTCGTCGGAATCACTTCAGGAAGGCGGACTCTTCGTTTTGGGTACTGGCCGTCACGATAGTAGGAGAATTGACAACCAGCTACGAGGAAGATCTGGACGGCAAGGTGATGCGGGTTCTTCTCAATTCATGCTTTCCCTAGAAGACAATCTGCTCCGTGTATTTGGGGGCGAACGAATCTCAAAGATGATGGATCGGCTACAAATTGACGAGGATGAACCGATTGAGCATGTATTCATCACCAAGGCTATTGGTAATGCCCAGAAAAAAGTTGAAGGATATCACTTTGACATCCGAAAACATGTTCTGCAGTTTGACGATGTTATGGAAAAGCAAAGATCCATCATTTACTCGCGCAGAAGAGAAATTCTGGGAGATTCAGTACAGGAATTGATGTTGGAAATGTCTAGTGATGTCGTGGATGAGTTATTTGCTCAACACTGCAGCGAAAAGTACGTAGACCAATGGGATGCATCAGGATTTAATCAGGCGTTCACCAGTATCTTTGGTAAACTACCCAAGGAAAATTGGCATGAACAAGAACTTGATGCAGAGGAATTTACAGAACAGTTCCATCGGCAAGTGGAAGACCTTTACAAGGAAAAACTGACTTATTTCCACAATGAACTGGGACAAAACCTCGTTGTTGAGCAAATTGCTGGGGGTGTTAATAAAGGAGAAGATCATACTGCTAGATTTAATTCGATGGTAGTTGACCTTGAACGTCAGATCCTTCTTAAAATCAATGATGGCCTATGGAAAGATCACTTGCTTTCTATGGACCACCTCCGAGAAGGAATCAGCCTAGTTGGTTATGCTCAAAAGAAGCCCTTGGACGAATATAAGCGTCAGGCTTTTGTTATGTTCTCAGACCTGATGGCTCGAATCAGCCGAGAAGCCGTTACCCTCTTCTACAAAATTCAGGTTGGGCCAAGTCCAGTTCGGCCAATTCGGGAAACCATGCCCGAACAAAAAATGACGATGGTACATGGAGAAACTTCTGACACAAAACCAATGGAATTGAAACCTACTCCTATCCAGAAAGTGCGCATTGGCCGGAACGATCCCTGTCCTTGTGGCAGTGGGAAAAAATATAAGCAATGTCATGGAAAAACCCAGGCCGCAGAAGCTGCCGAAGAAGAAGACAATAGTTAATGTCCGCTGCCCCCTTGGCAGTTAGGAGTTAGATGAATCTGCTCGCCTAACAATGACCACTGGGTTGGAGTATGGCAACGGAGCGAGAGGGCATGAACCCCGCCTTGTAATTCCTCCTGCAATACATGGTAGACCTGTTGATGCCTTTTAACAGAACTAATTCCCTCAAACGTGGCAGAGACAATTGTCACCTTAAAATGAGATTCTGACCCAGGGGGAACGTTATGCTGGGAGCTCTCGTTCTCAACTTGGAGAAACTCAGGCTCCAATTGATTTCTAAGTTTGTTTTCGATG
>DPLM01000136.1:2494-5555 GCA_003541985.1 Deltaproteobacteria bacterium
AAATTTCCAAAATTCGATAATACCGAAAAGGAATAAAAATGGGCGATACTTTTGGTCACACTTTTCGAATTACAACTTGGGGGGAGTCACATGGTGGAGGCGTGGGAGTCGTGATTGATGGTTGCCCAGCAGGGCTGAATATTGGCCTAGAAGACATTCAAGGCGAACTAGATCGTCGAAAACCCGGGCAAAGTAAAATCACTACCCAGCGAAAGGAATCAGATACTGCCAAAATTCTATCAGGCATTTTCGAAGGAAAAACTACTGGAACTGCAATCTCTATCATGGTGGATAATAAGGACGCTCGTCCACAAGCCTACGATCATCTCAAAGAGGTCTATCGCCCAAGCCATGCTGATTTTACCTACGATCAAAAGTATGGTTTCCGCAATTGGCAAGGTGGTGGTCGAGCAAGTGCTCGTGAAACTATAGGTCGGGTAGCAGCCGGCGCTATTGCCCGGAAGCTCCTACAACAACTGGGAGGTGTCGAAACCTTAGCATGGGTTGAACAAATCTATGATCTCCAGACCACCATTGAACCTGCGAGTGTGACCTTAGAAAAAATCGAAGCAAGTATGGTCCGTTGCCCAGATCTAGAAATCACACAACAAATGGTTGCTTGTATTGATAAAGCTCGGATGTCAGGAGATAGCGTCGGTGGCCTGATCCGAGCCCAGATAAGAAAGGCTCCTCCTGGACTGGGAGAACCTGTTTTTGATAAACTGACTGCAGATTTAGCGAAAGCAATGATGTCACTCCCTGCGACCCGTGGTGTGGAATTTGGTCTTGGCTTCGACTCCGTCCTGATGCGTGGATCAGAACACAATGATCGTTTTCACAAAGAAGATGGACGCATTCGAACAGATACGAACAGGTCTGGGGGTATTCAGGGTGGCATTAGTAATGGAGAATCAATCGACCTAAGGGTAGCCTTTAAACCCACAGCAACGATCAATTTTGCCCAAGAGACTGTTACTCGTGCGGGCGAGAGTACCGAATTAAGAGCCAAAGGTCGGCATGATCCTTGTGTCTTACCCAGAGCTGTACCTATGGTTGAAGCGATGATCAACCTTGTTCTGCTGGATCATTGGCTGCGTAATCGCAACAAAAAACTCCCAGACATAGAAGGATAAATCCTCCAGAACGCTGGTTCAAATTGCTTGGCTTTTCTTTTGCAGATTTATCTAAAACTGAGTGTATGATGACAAAGCACTCGATTTGCAAATAGGATTTGCCAACAAGGTCCCATGAATCAGCAAAGAAAGTTTCAGGACACCCGCCGCTTTTCAGATTCTCTTAGCCAACGATTGGTCGTCCGTCGTTATCAACCAGTATTTCGGAGAAGCTGGAATCCGTACCAACCGGCAATGTTTGTCGCAATGGGAGTTTTCTGTTTCGCTTGCTCGCTTGCGGTACAGATACTCATTCTAAGCTAGTACTATATGCCTTACGATGTCTTCAACGGTGATGCTGACGGGCTCTGCGCCCTGCAGCAGTTGAGGCTTCATAAACGTTTAGAAGGCACTCTTCTAGTCACTGGCCCCAAACGAGAGACCTCTCTTCTACGCAAAATCCCTTCAGTTGAACCAACAGAAATCACTGTTTTAGATGTTTCACTACGCGCCAATCGTAGTGATGTAGAACGTCTGCTCCGAGACGGTCATCGACTGACCTACGTTGACCATCACAACCCCGGCCCCATTCCTGAACACAAGAATTTTATCTGCTATATTGATTCTGATCCCGCTATCTGCACAAGTGTCATAGTAGACCAAATGCTCGAGGGCAAATACAGAGATTGGGCGATTACAGCAGCTTTCGGAGATAACCTCTTTAACACTGCAAAAAAACTAACGCAGAAGACAAATCTAAGTTCATACCATGTTGAAAAACTTCAGGAGCTGGGGGAACTGCTGAACTACAACGGTTATGGTCGGAAAGTCGAGGATCTCTGGTTTTCTCCTGAAGAAATGTTTCGGACGATGCAAGGATACCAGAGCCCACTAGATTTTTACGGTGAGGCCCCAGAGATCGTGGCTTTGAGAGAAGGATATGCAGAAGATCTTCAACGTGCTGAAGAAGCACCATCTATTTTTGAAAATTTAAACCTACGAATCTACCAATTGCCTGATGCGGCTTGGAGTCATCGAATCGTGGGAGCATTTAGCAATTTGAAAGCAAGAAATCATCCTGAACAAGCCCAGGTTGTGATGGTAGAAAAATCAGAAAAGACACAGCTAGTCAGTGTTCGAGCTCCAAAAAAACACCCTGTTGGGGCTGATGAAATCTGTCTTCAGTTTGAGGGAGGTGGTAGGCCTGCCGCTGCTGGAATCAATGATCTACCTGCGGCAAAATTTGAGGATTTTCAGCAGGCTTTAGTTAAACGATTTTGTATCTGATTCCTTGGGAATCTCATTATACATCCGATTTGGCTGTCCGGTCGAAAACAGAACCTGTCTCCAGAAATCTCCATTAGGATCAATTCGTTTTTTCTGCTGCACCACAGCTTCCAGTGGGACGTGAGTGAAATGACTGTTCCAATAACCTATCATTACATCTGTACGACCTGCCATCCCTGCATGAACGGCGTGATCGGCAAGGTGATAACAGAAAATCGCATCATGAGGATTGGCGGGCAATGATCGAATTAAATAGCTTGGTTCGATCAGTCGAACACTGACAGGCGCTTGCTCTTCAAAATGTTTCTGAATACTTTCTTTTAGAAACAAACCAATATCACTATAACGAATATTGCCTGAGGGATCTCTCTTTTCTGTTCGGTTAGACATCAAGTATTGACCAGCACCCTCTGCAACGACAATTACCGAGTGTGGATGCTGTCCCTTCTTCTGTTTCTCGTCAAAACTGTTTTCCATAGCGGCCATCAGACCCTCCGGGCCATTCAGGTCAAATCGCACTTCTGGGATCAACACAAAATTTACATCAGGACACGCTAATGAAGTATTCGCAGCAATAAAACCCGAATCACGACCCATCAACTTGATCACAACGACTCCATAGTGAGCGCCATAGGCTTCGACATGTGCAGATTGCACAGCTT
>DPLM01000238.1 GCA_003541985.1 Deltaproteobacteria bacterium
GAGCATGGAATTCCGTTGATCAGTATGAACGACTCTGCAGGAGCGTTTGTACCAGCCGGTGTGGGTGGGCTGGATGGCTATTCAGAAGCATTCGCTGCCATGCGTCGGATCAGTGGAATTATTCCTTCCATCATGCTGATGTTCGGTTACAATGCAGGTGGTGGTGCCTACTTACCTCGACAAGGTTCTTTCCTGATTCAGCCTCAGCAAACATTTTTTGGTCTCACGGGGCCTAACGTTGTACGTGAAGCTCTCGGAGAAGACATCACACCAGATGATCTAGGTGGCCCCAAGGTGCATACTCAGAGTGGAGTCGTTGATCTTGAAGCCCCAGACGAGTTGGACGCCTTGCGACTAGCTTTGCGGCTGCTCAGTTATCTGCCTGATAACAATCACTCACTTGCCCAATTTAGCAACTCTTTCGGTTCACTCGACGAGAAGGTGGAAGAGGAAGAAGTCCTGCTCGAAAAAACTTTTTCCAACCCAGTAACGGGCTTTAACACCCCACTGGATATGCGACTTTTCCTGCAACAAATTGTAGACCACGGGGATTATTTCGAAATCCAAC
This sequence comes from Deltaproteobacteria bacterium, assembly GCA_003541985.1. Taxonomy (GTDB): domain Bacteria; phylum SAR324; class SAR324; order SAR324; family NAC60-12; genus JCVI-SCAAA005. The sequence continues at coordinate 569 of DPLM01000238.1, forward strand.
CTTCCCGAGCCAGACAGGTGATCACAGCCTTCGCTCGTCTGGGCGGACATGTTGCTGGATTTGTCTGCAACAATAGCGCTTTCAACTCCGGTAATATTGATGTCCATGCTTCACGCAAGGTCGCCAAGTTCGTGCGCTTCTGTAATCTCTACAACATCCCCACTGTCTTCCTGATGGATGTTGCGGGCTTCGCACCAGGTTCTGAGCAGGAAGCCCTGGGTATTGTGCAAGCTGGTCGTGAGATGATGGACACTATCATCGACCTGCGTGTTCCACGGCTGACGCTGATTGTACGCAACGCCTTTGGTGGGGCCTATTGTGCCTGGAACAGTTACCACATCGGTGCAGACTTTGTCTTCTCTCTGCCAACTGCGCGTATCGCCGTAATGGGACCAGCCGGACGGCAGTACATTTATAAGGATGAGTTCCGAAATATACATCAGCAATATGGACAGAACGTAACAACTGGAATATCAAACTTGAAAGCAGCGGCCATTCGTGATCAAGCTCTTGCCAGACTAACCACGCGCTACGAAGAGCAGCTGCTCAATCCAGAAGAGGCGCTACGGCTCGGCTCAGTTTCACAATTGGTGTCTCCAGGCTTCAGCCGTAAAGCTCTTGGACAGACACTAGCCTACACAATGCGCCACTACAAACCGAAACCAATGGCCAGCGCTCAACGAGAATAGCCTCTGTTTCTGCCACTTTGTTCCTACTTCCAGAGAGATCAAATAATGAGTTCAACTACTCTAAACAAGACTCCATTGCATGACTGGCATCTGCAATCTGGTGCCTTCATGACCGACTTTGGTGGCTGGCACTTGCCGGTACGCTATCAGAGCGATAAGATAGAGCATCAAGCGGTTCGAGAAACTGTGGGGCTCTTTGACGTCAGTCACATGGGAGAATTGTTGGTGGAAGGAACAAGAGCAGTGGACTTGCTGCAATACACGACCTGCAACGACATCTCAAAAATTCCAGTTGGTGCTGCACGCTACAACGCACTGACTACGCCAGAAGGAGGAGCTTGGGATGATCTACTCGTTTATCGTCTGGCAGAAGAGCGCTACCTGCTGGTTGTCAATGCAGCAAACCAGGATCGGGATTTCAATTGGTTACAAGAACAAAACTCACAGTTTGGTGCCAGCCTACACAATGTGGGTAGTAACTATGCTTTACTCGCACTGCAGGGCCCTCTCGCTGCAGATGTTCTTGAATCAATCAGCGATTTGTCCGTTCGTGACTTGCGCTATTATCGCTTTCTAGAAGGGGAGTTACTAGGTTGCCCTGTGCTGTTGAGCCGCACTGGCTACACTGCCAGCGATGGATTTGAGCTGTATCTGTCACCACAGCACGCAGAAACTATCTGGACAAAACTGTTGGAAGCGGGTGTCTCTTTTGGTATCAAACCCTGCGGCCTTAGTGCACGAGATAGTCTGCGCCTGGAAGGTGGACTACATCTCTATGGGCACGAACTGGATCAGGATATTTCCCTGTACGAAGCAGGACTAGATTGGATTATCAAGCCTGAGAAGGGTGACTTCGTTGGGAAAGAAGCCCTGCTACGCTCCAGAGAGAATCCACAGCGCAGGCTGGTAGGTTTTCAGATGCAGGAATTTGGTATTCCTCGCCATGGATTCCCGGTTCTAAACCAAGAAGAACAGACCGTTGGCAGCGTGACGAGTGGCCTTCTTTCGCCAACACTCAACACTCCCATTGGGATGGCCTATGTTCCCACAGAGTTGTCGAAAATCGGTAGCACCTTCCTTGTACAGGTGCGTAAGCGGCGGCTGGCTGCAGCAGTCGTAGCGTTACCTTTTTATCATATTTCCCGCTCCACTTAATTTTTTTCTGGACAAATCGGTTTCTCTGTTTAGGATCTGTTACTAATTTGTTCATAGCAGATAACTGCTGGCTTCCAAGGTGGAATTGATGCCCAAGAGGGAAAATGTCTCAGACCCCGTCAGATCTTAAATATACGCGTGAGCACGAATGGATTCGGCTAGATGGCAACCAGGCCGAAATTGGTATCACCTTCCATGCACAAAAGTCGCTGGGAGACATTGTCTATGTTGAGCTTCCCTCTGTTGGTGATGAGTTAGAAGCCGGTGAAGAATTTGGCACTATTGAATCTGTCAAAGCCGTCTCTTCGTTGTTCTCGCCTATGTCCGGCAAGGTAACCGATATCAATTCAGAGCTTGCTGATCGACCAGAGACGATCAACGAAGATTGTTACGATGAAGGCTGGTTGATTCGGGTAGCACTGAGCGAACCGGACGAGCAAGACAACTTGCTGGATGACGAGGAGTACGATCAGTTCGTGCTCGAAGAAACTGATTGATTGCCGACTACTTTCATCTTACTACCTCTGTTTCGGACTTTCCCGCCCGTTCCAGTCGTCTGTATTTGATTCACAATGACCCCTCACAATCTTAAAGACTGGACACGAGTTCGCTTACGTGATTGGTTCTCCGAGCACAACGAACGCCCTTTCCGAGCAGACCAAGTCTTCACTTGGCTCTACCAAAAAGACATCTGTGACTGGGAGGGAATGAGCAACCTGGCTAAGTCCACGCGTCAACTGTTAACAGGCAATTTCCATCTCCCCCGCCTGACCCGAGTTGCAGAACAAGTCTCGCAGGACGGCTCACGCAAGTACCTCCTTGGCCTGCACGATGGCAAGACTATCGAGACTGTGCTGATGCCACACCACGATCATCATACGGTGTGTGTATCCTCTCAGGTCGGCTGCGCAATGGGTTGTTCTTTCTGCGTGACAGGCAAAATGGGACTGATCAGGAACTTGAGTGCTGGTGAGATCGTTGAGCAAGTACTTGAAGCTAGACGAGACGCTACTGGATTGCCACTCCGCAACATTGTCTTTATGGGAATGGGAGAACCTTTCCACAACTATGATCAGGTCATGACCGCCCTAGAGATTCTCACTGACGAGTACGGCTTCAACTTCTCACAGCGCCGTGTCACAGTCTCAACCTCAGGACTCGTGCCTCAGATACGCCGTTTTGGTCAGGAGCGAGTCAAGGCGAATCTGGCGATTTCACTGAACGGTTCCTCTGATACGGTCCGCGGGCGTCTAATGCCCGTCAACAAGCGCTACAACCTAGCCCAGTTAGTTCAAGTCTGCCAGGAGTTCCCACTTGAAGCCCGCAAACGCATCACTTTTGAATACATTCTGTTGAAGGGCATCACGGATTCAATTGACGAGGCTAAAGCCTTGATCCGCCTATTACATGGAGTAAAATTCAAGATCAATCTGATTCCCTTCAATGCTGCACCAAACAGTGAGTATCAACGCTCTGATTGGGAGCAGATTCAGCGCTTTCAACGTTACTTGCTGGATCGGGGCGTAGTCGCAACCCTGCGTATCTCCAAGGGACAGGATATCCAAGGAGCATGTGGCCAGCTACAAAGTGAACAAGTCTTAGCCTTAGAAGAGGAAGTCAGATGAAAATTCGTTTGTTTGGTGTCCTGTGGAGGCTTGACGAAGAGCAGGACACCACTCAGCCTGATCTGGATCTCGACAAGCTGCTCAAGGATCAAATCCGCTACCGTGGCAATCAGGAGCAGCGGCAGGCTAAAAAAGAGATGATCCAGCGCTTACAAAAGATGGTTCTCGATCAGACCCAGATGCAGATCGACCTGCATGTACGGGGTAGGAATCAATAGACAGCCAGTTGCTACCATTGCCGATAAGGGTGCTGAGAGAGGTTGATATTCAGGTAACGGGGATCCTGACTCACTTCTTCGCCGAGCCAAGGTGGTTTTGCAAAAGGTTTTTCCTCATTTTCCAGCTCAATTTCTGCGACCACCAAGCCTTCGTTGTCTCCGTGAAATTCATCAATTTCCCAGCACATTCCTTCATATTCCACTAAATAACGAGTTTTTTCCAAGGTTGGTGGCTCACACAATTCCTTGAGCATGTGCTCTGCATCAGCCAGTGGAATTGGGTATTCGTACTCGAATCGTGAAAGTTTGGAGACCATCCCCTTGATCGTCAGAAATGCATGATGCCCCTTCACACGCACTCGAACGCTGCGCTGTATGTGACGATTCAGATACCCTTGTTGCAAAAGGGTACCCGCAGCATCCACCTTCCAATCTTCATTAAGCA
>DPLM01000375.1:0-1058 GCA_003541985.1 Deltaproteobacteria bacterium
ATCATCTTGTATCCTAATAATTTTTCAGGAAGTTTTTCATAAGCTTTGTCATCCGCGGACCCGCCAAAGCAGCTTGCTCAAATGTGTGAGTATGACTCAATGTTTCATCACTTAAGCCCGCAGCCTGATTAGTCACAATCGAAAGAGCAACGACCTTCAATCCAAAATAACGTGCTAGAATGATTTCGGGTACTGTAGACATTCCCACGCAATTTGCTCCCAAAGTCATCAGCATTCTGATTTCTGCTGGGGTTTCAAATTGCGGTCCTGTCATCCAAGCGTAGACTCCTCGTCGCAAAGGGATTTGAGCTTTTGTAGCCTCTGATTCAATTAGCAGGTTTATTTCCGGATCCAGCGCGTTCGTCATGTTCACAAAGCGTTGGTCACCTACCACTCCAAACAATGGAGAGACACCAGTCAGATTGATTGTATCCACTAGCAGCATTAGCGAGCCTGGTGGCGAATCTGGATCCATGCTACCAGCTGCATTAGTCAGGAGCAGTAATTCGCAGCCTATCTCTTTTAACACTCCAACCGGGACACACATATTATGAACATCTGCGTGCTCATAAAAATGACTTCTGCCTCGAAGTATGACAAGAGGGGTAGTACCAACAGAACCAAAAACTAGCTCACCCCGATGTCCTCCAACAACTGGTTCTGGGAAACCAACCAACTCTGAGTATTGGATTGTTTCTCTCTGATCTATTTCATCTGAAAACCTGCTAAGTCCTGAGCCAAGAATGATGGCAACCTTGGGAGTAAATTCTCCAATCTTACTTTTGAGAATCCGGCTGGAATTTTGGATATCTTGTTCAAAACTATTTGGAGAGTCATTAATCATTAGGGCTCGTTGAGTAAATATTCTGGACCGAAAGAATGTGGAAGTAGGTCTGCGAGAGTTTGGCGCAATCTCAGTTGTTTGAGATCTCCGATCAAGATGGGAATTGTAGGCTCCGCGAATTCACGGATTTTTTGACGACAGCCACCACATGGAGTCACTGGATCTGGGCTGTCACCAACGACTGCTATAGCTTTGATTTGCCTTCCCTCAGCCA
>DPLM01000375.1:1451-3214 GCA_003541985.1 Deltaproteobacteria bacterium
CATTTTCCACATTACAACCCTTGTGAAGCTTTCCCTGATCATCCAAAATGGCAGCCCCAACCAGAAATCTTGAATAGGGTGCGTAAGCTTTCATTCGAGCTTCTCGCGCTGCATCCAATAGCAGATTCTCATCCATCATCGAATCATTTTCTGACATACTTTGCATTGCTCTATTTTTTGTTCTTTGACATATTAATCGTCCTACTAAAATACTGAAATAAGTGGATAGAAAATTTCAAAGCTTGATTCAAAGAGGCCCATTGAAGGAAGTCACTCAGAAAATTATACTGTTTATTCTGGCACTCAGTTTTGCGATAACTAGTATTTCTTGCAGCAACAACGCTGAGCAAACACCAAATATCAACTATGCAAGGTCCAAGTTCAATGCTTGTGACCGGGTCGGAGATTACAACGAAGTGCGTCAATGCGAAATCAGGATCAATGAGAGACGCTACCGCAATGCTCAGCTACAGACTGTTTTCCAAGAGAAAAAACCGCCTACTCCAGATCGAGGCAGTGAGCCTGTTATCCTCGCACCCAATCTTCCCTAAATTCCTTAAAGATTTGTAGGGAAGTGTACAGATCTGAAGTGCGTCTTTATTAATGAATCTGTATTAATTTACCACAACTTTCATTTGTTCCTAAAATATTAGGAAAATCTACTTTTATTCAAAATTCGGGGACCTCATGTTAGTCGAGCTTTCCTTCGGACGTAAGGGCTTATTGGTTGAGTTACCAGAGAAAGTCATTGCACAAATCATTCGCAAACCCAAATTCCCAGTCCCTGAAAACCCGCATGCCTTGGTCGCTCAAGCTCTCGCTAATCCAATTCTCAGCAAGACACTATCTGAAGAGGCGATGGGCAATCAAACTGCCTGTATTTTGGTCTGCGACATCACCAGACCGGTTCCAAACAAGCTTTTACTAAAACCCGTTATTGCAGCACTAGAAGCAGGAGGGATTCCAAGAGATGGCATAACGATTTTGATTGCTACAGGCCTACACCGTCCTAATCTTGGAGAAGAACTTGAGGAGGTAATCGGAGATCCCTGGGTGACAAAGAACATTCGAATCCTGAATCATGACGCTCGCGATAATACCGCAATTATTCATCTGGGCAAAACTTCAACCCATCAGGTACCTGTGGGACTGAATCACCATTTTGTGAAAGCTGATCTCAAGTTGGTAACTGGTTTGGTTGAGCCACATTTTATGGCAGGATATTCTGGTGGGCGAAAAGTGATAGCTCCCGGTATCGCGCATCACGAGACAATCCGCACATTTCATTCTGCACGCTTCATGGAGAGTCCTCATGCAGTTTCTTGCAATCTAGATAAAAACCCATTGCATAAATCTCAATTGGAGATTGTTCAGATGCTCGGAGGAAAAATCCTAGCTGTGAATACGATCTTGGATGAAGAGCGGAACCTGATTTATGTTAACTTTGGTGAAGTACTCGCTAGCCATATGGACGCTGTAAATTTCGCCCGAGCCAGTTGTGAAATTCAAGTTGGTCGTAAATTTAAAACGATTTTGACCAGTTCAGCAGGATATCCTTTAGATAAAACTTATTACCAAACCATCAAGGGTATGGTTACCCCGCTGGATATTCTGGAGCCTGGGGGCACGCTTATAATTGCTTCAGAGTGCGCAGAAGGGATAGGCTCTCCAGAATTTCGTGAATCTCAGGCTAGACTTATCGAATTCGGCCCAGCAGCATTCTTAGAAAGTCTGCTTTCCAAAGAATTCGCAGAAGTTGACGA
>DPLM01000006.1:0-269 GCA_003541985.1 Deltaproteobacteria bacterium
CAGCACTTCAAATGATCTTGAAAAGGACCTTCCAAAAGAGGAAAGGACTCCTACTCATTGATAAGATGAATCGCACAGATATATGGGTTAAAAAACCCAGTGATTTAATTAATTGGACGATAGTGAAAATATCAGATCCCCTACCCAAGGAACACTCAATATCCGAAGGTTTGAATTTAAAAATTATGAAAGGGAAATCTGACCAGGAATATTACCGAGTTCGTATGGTAGAGTAGAGTATGCCTCACCAAGCTGACATTTTGTTATGA
>DPLM01000006.1:678-3392 GCA_003541985.1 Deltaproteobacteria bacterium
GGGCACAGCAACCTAGCTAGGAGTAGCAAAAGGTGCTTGTTCTCAGGCCAATGGCCAAAGAACGATGTGCGGGATCAGGTTGATCCCGAACAAATCAACTCCACGGGTTTACCACCGGTCCAATGCGGGCTTGGTGGTTTTTTTGGGCCCAAATCCCATGCGATACAACCGAAAGGAATAACGCATATGAGTATAAGCAAATTGTCGGTCCGGGTAAACCGGAATAACCCTAATCATCACTTGTGGAACAATAACGGCAAGTGGTGGTGTCACCTAACAGTTCATAACTCTGATTACACATCAGAGCGGAAGCGTGTTCCCCTTCACACAAGGGACATCAAAAGCGCGCGTATTCGCCGTGACGAGCTAATCGCCAAACTTGCGGAACAGATCTTCAGCTGGGAGGTAAAGGCATGAAGCAATTTCCCGTAATAGACTATGACTTCCGACCAGAAGACTACTGGTTGGACAAGGATGTCCTTCATGCTCTTGTTCGCAACGTTAAAGGGGCTCACCGACGAAAGATAATCAAGGCATACTACGAAGCCGGAAACTATCAGGAGTTGGATGAGACTTTCTCCAAGACAACGCTAAGCGAAGAGGAACGCCAACATCTAGCCCGGCTTCATCCAACATTCATGGGCGGGGAGTATCTACCGGACTATGGCGCGAACGAGACAGAGATCGCGCGGATAGAACTAAAATCCACCCTAGCCGACGTAATCAGTATCCGCGCTCAGTTGGATGAGGATCAGACAATTAAGTATTCAATTGTTGATGAACATGCTGAGGAATTCAAATTGTGGACCGACTGGAGTGCGGAGCCATTCACACTGGGTGAATTGATTGAGTTCATAGACAATTCGGAAACCGCTGAAAGTTCTTGGGGAGGACTGTCTCTATGTTTCAACAATTCAAACGCTGAACATATGGACAGGGAGGATCTTGTGGATTTTACAACCATAAGCTCTGAGATTTACCCTGAACTGCAAACCCACTACAGCGAGGTCTTTTCTGAATGGGCTAAAGCTGACGCTGAAAAGCTTGTGTCATGAGTTCTGTAAATAATGCTTTTTACCGAATTAAAATTCATGAAGGAATGCGTGGTGCCCGGCCGCCGCCAACCGGCTAATGCCCCCTCCCCCTCTATGGCGATGACTGCAAAATTTCCTTCTCTAAAATGCATGCTCATATCAGCATGATATTAAATAACAACCTATCCTCTCCCCAAAAGTTCTGGCACCATTTACGAGGAGAGTTTCTTTTCAAGGTGCAGTTTATTTCCAAACTCAGTTCATTTTCACTTTTAGCGGTTCTTACCGTAGGGCTTACGGGCTGCTCCACCGCGAAGTATTATTCTCATGCCGCAGTAGGCCACCTACAACTGACAGCAGGACAAGCTCCGATTCATGAACTCATTCAAGACCAAAAAGTTGAGAAGAAACTGAAACGCCAATTGCAGTTAGTCATTGAGTTAAGAGAATTTGCAGAGACAAAACTGAATCTTGAGGTAGGCAAGGCTTACTCCAAATACAAGCAACTGGATCGTTCTGCTGCAGTCTGGGTAGTTTACGCTGCTCCTGCATTCTCTCTAGAGCTTAAATCTTGGAATTATCCAATTATTGGCGAATACCAGAGCAAGGGCTTCTTCAAGAAAGCGATGGCGATGGATTACGCAGGCGGCCTCAAGGAAAAGGGATTTGATGTGTATTTTGGAGAAGCAATGGCATATTCAACACTTGGCTGGTTTAATGATCCCCTGCTTAGCACGTTTCTAGAAGACAGTGATGAGCAATTAGCGGAAGTCTTGTTTCATGAACTCACTCATCGCACCTATTATCTCAAAGGAGACACCATGTTTAACGAAAGCTTTGCTACTGCCTTTGCGAGACAAGGGGTACAGCTTTGGCTGAAAGAAAAGGGTGAATTTGAGAATCTAACGAAGTATCAGGATACAATTAAAAGAGAAGATGAATTTAGAGAAGTACTTCAGCAGGCAAAGATTAAACTTGGGGTAATTTATAATAATGCTGACAATGTCCCAGAAGATATTCTTCAAAAACGTAAACAGCAGTTCATACAATCATTCAAGACGAGCTGCCTGAATTTAAGAAAGAAGTGGAACAGTAAGAAGGCGTTGAAAGGATGGATTGAAGGGGAAGTAAACAATGCAAAACTTGGAGCTTCATCAATCTACCTCTCCAAGGTGCCTTACTTTACCGAACTCTGGATTCAATCTGGTGAAGACCCCAAGAAATACATAGAAATAATCAGAAATTTGAATAATCCCTGATTATATTTCCTACCAAAGAAAAACTTCAGAATCTCTCAAATTCAGAGATTTTGACAATATATTTTACATTTACTAAACATAAATACTTGTGTTATGAAAGCGGTAATTTATTTGCCTTTAGGCTAACTTAAATTGCATAAATCTTTAAATTCAGTTAAAAAACCTCTTTAGAATTTTAGGAATGAATAGTTTTATGACTTACTTAGGAATTGCTTACGGTTTAGCTCTAGTTGCTTTGGGTGTTTTCGGTTATTTCAAATCCGGGGGAGTAAGTGTAACCGCATTAATACCTGCTTTTTTGGGCACACCAGTTACTGTTTTGGCACTTCTTTCACTGAATCCGAAATTCTTGAAAATCGGGATGCATATTATCGTTGTAATTGCACTTCTTGGTTTTATAGCAACTGCGAAAGACACTTTG
>DPLM01000286.1 GCA_003541985.1 Deltaproteobacteria bacterium
TAGTTCTTCTAGTTCCTCTTCAGCATTTTCTACAAGATCTCCAGCTTCGTCTTTACGCTCTCGACTGATGAAGAAGCGGAACTGAGCAGTTTCTCCGACTAACAAACCGAATTCCATTCCTAGTAGATGGACTTCACTGCCTTCTTCCATTCCAGACGGTGCTACGCAGAGCCCATTCATGAAAGGAGGCATTCCTGGAATGGCTGGCATTGTGGATTCAACTCCAATGTAGTAGGAGAATGTGTTGGCGCTGCGAATGCGAAGACCAAAGCCTCTCTGTACGCTACCGTAGTAGGCTGCACCTTGAGCCACCGCAAGATCTGGGTCGCCCAATTCCAGTAGTTTCAGTCTGGGTTGTTCGGTGGTCTCTAGCCAACTATTGAGCGTTTCAACGATTCGATCTCTGAACAGGGGAGCCTTCGTAGCGCCCCCATTAAACAGAATTGCAGAGGGTGCAAGAAACTCTTGCTTCAGGATATTTTCAGTTAGCTCCTCGTCACTGATTCTCTGTCGGCTATCATGAAGAAACTGGGCTAAGTGCCTGAGGATTCGGGAATCTTGAGCGTAGTTCAAACCAAGTGTGCGCAATCCTGTGCGCTGAGTATGTTGTGTTGGTCTGTCTTCCACACCGCAAGTTGAAAAAAATCCTTCCAACAAAGCTTCTTCCAGTTCACGGCGGGTGAGTTCGCAAGAGATGGTTCCTCCCACAAGACGACTTCCACGGCCTGGTACTACCACACTGACACTGTCCAATTTGGCATCCTGTAGCAGTTGTTCTTTTGCCTTACGGCATGAATGGGCCAAACCAAAAAACTGCCATTGCTGTAATTGACGTCCTTCCTCCTGCATTTTAAGTTGCAGGTTTCTGGCGAGGGTCAAATCCATATTGTCACCGCCTAACAGGATGTGATCTCCGACAGCAATGCGGTCAAGCTGGAGTGAGCCTTCTTCTTGACGGACAAGAATGAGGCTAAAATCAGTGGTGCCTCCTCCGATGTCGCACACAAGGATCAAGTCACCAATGCTGACTTGATCCCGCCAATTTTCTCCGTTCTCTGCAAGCCAGGCATAAAAAGCTGAAATGGGTTCTTCCAGCAGGGTGATCGTTGAAAACCCTGCAGCTGTGGCAGCCTGAAGCGTTAGTTCCCTGGCGACCGCATCGAAGGATGCTGGGACAGTAATTATAACCTGTTGATCAGATATCAATTCCTGCAAGTGACTTTCATCCCAGACTTCTCGCATGTGCTGTAGATAGGCTGTTGCTGCATCAACTGCAGAAATCTTGGTCAGATCCTCTGGTGAATAGAGTGGTAGGATAGCTTGTTTTTGACCCTCTGGATGACCCAGCCAGGACTTGGCAGAACTGACCAGGCGTTGAGGGTTTTTCTCTCCCAGCACCCGAGCTCCCGCTCCAACCAAATGCTCGTTGGCTGTTTCCCAGTGTAAGTGTCCAAGTAAACTGGACGACTCCTCTTCCAGAGGGTAGTACAGAAAAGAAGGAAGTGTCGGAAGCTCATCGAGCAAATTCCGATCGATCAATTGTGGAATGGAGAGGATCTGGCTCTTTTCGGCTTCTTCATGATGAATGAAAGCTAAAGCGCTATTAGTTGTGCCTAGATCAATGCCAATACTGAAAGGGCTATCTGGGTTCATAACTCTATTCAATTTGTGGGAACGAAATACGAACAGGAGCGAAAGAAATCTGACCAATGGATTCTAGGGAACTTACTGAAAAACCGAAACGTGAAATTCCAGATATGGTCAATTATTCGGCAAAGAGTGTCGGATGGGCAAGCGAAAGAAGGCTGGACATGGACTTGGAAGATATCTATGAAAAGGAATTAAACTAATTGAAAACAGTATTTAAGAATAAAAATTACAGATATTTCAGAAAAAGGGAACATTCTTGCATGAAGTCAAATGTGGGCCTAGGTGAGAAATGGATGAATCACCTGGGTGCTCTCACTTCCGGTGATTCAATCTTCGTGAAATAATGCCCCCCATTATTTCAGGCGAATGGAAGCGCCTCATGAGACCTGGGCTCACCCCCGTCTTATGTTCTGCTGCAAGATGCAGACCCCTCTCCAAAAAATTCAGTACTAATTCTAATTTAACTTTTCTTAAGGCATAGCATGCAGGGCTTTGCTAGGCCTCGCGACAAAGTTTGTTCGCTCAGATGACACCGCGATCACGCAAAATGTGCTTAATATATTGAGAGAGCGGGCGGCCATTTGCAGCTTCCTCAAGACTCTCACGTTCGGCAGGTTTCATAGAAACGAGGATTTTAGCGGAGTTCTTCTCATCTTCAGGTTTGGGTTTGGGGCCGGACTTCTTGTAGGTTACGCGTTCCTCGACAGATTTGCGCAGTAATCCCCGATTTTCTTTTTTATAGTCTTTGAGGTTGACCTTACTCATGGTGTCTCCGGATGAATTCGATGATCTTGTCGAATTGTCGGTCTAGGTACTGAAAGTGGTATTTTTGTAAACCTCCCTCCTCGACCATAGCCTTGATGCTCTTCTTCTTCTTAAAAATAGCGGGAATCGACTGGCTCTCCTTCACCTCGAAAATCGGATATTTGTAAAATCGGGATAAGATTTGGCGGATCTCTTCATAGTCCCCACGCTTGGTTCGATTGGCGATCAAGCATATATTCGTGTTATATTCTTCAATTTCTGCAACTGAGTTTATCGTAGTCTGCAAAATTGAGTACTCGTTGATGGTAGGAACCAGTACGACTTTTGAGTTTCGTAGCACAGTGATGCTGCGCGCTTCGATGTAGCCCCCCAGGTCAAAGATAACCTCTGCATCGGTTGGAAAGTCAGGGAACTCTTCTGATGGGCTGACCTTGAGCACGTTGTCAAAGACTTCCTCAATTGGCGAGTAGATATCATTGGTCACCACGCCATAGTCTATGGTGAGAGCGATATTCATCGCACAACTCGTCTTACCGGCTCCTCCCTTAAAATTGTAAATTGTAATCAAGCCACCTCTTCTTCATTCCCTGCCAGCGCCGGACGTCCATGACCAGAACAAAACAAGCATTGGAGACAATAAGGATTACAGAAAACTATTAAAATTATATGAATAAATTAAAATTTCCAGAATTAACTCGATGCAAGCTCTGGGCACACTTTATTTTATCTAAAAAAAATCTTGTTCTACTGGCTCGTAGTGCCCTAAAGTCTGACGCCGGAGAGGGCATAGCCTCTGCATCTTGTAAGGTGATAAATTGCTAATTCAAGAGATATTGTAAATGACGATAAGTACTTTTCTGGATCGGATGCGCCAGCAGAAGCTCCAGGAGATTGAGATACGCCAACGAATTCATCCTCTTGCTGCCTTGCGAGAGAGGCAGGCAGAAGCTCCAGAAGTATTGGATTGGCGACAGTCACTGCGGTCAAAACAGCACCCAGCTCTGATTGCCGAACTCAAAGCGCGTTCACCAGCCCAGCAAAATGTAGTGAATCCAGACTGGCCTGCGATTGTGAAGGAATACGAAGCTGGGGGTGCTGCTGCAGTGTCAGTACTAACAGATGAAAGTTATTTTGGTGGAAGCTTGGACTTGTTAGAGCAAGTTTCACAGCGAACTATACTCCCTATATTGCACAAGGAATTCATTTTGGGAGAATACCAGTTACGTGAAGGACGTTTGCGAGGGGCTTCTGCGGCTCTAATTCTAGTATCCTATTTTTCTGAAAAAGAGCTTCATGAAGTTTTGAATTGTTGTGTTGAAGTTGGAATAACTGCGGTGGTTGAGTGCTCTCTACAAGAGGAATTGTCGAGAGCTTTGGCGATTAATCCGGATGTGCTGCTATTGAATAATCGTCCCATAGCCGCCTTACCTTCAGAACCTCAGCGTGGTTACTTGCAGGGGACGATCGAAACTACCCTGCAATGGTGGCGGGAAGAATCTGAGTTGCGCCGGTGGAAGCAGCAAGCTGGTAAGTGCTTGATCAGTGCAAGTTGCATTGATTCCAGAGAGGATGTTGAACACCTCAGCCCGGTTCCACTGGATGCACTACTGATTGGCAATGCCGTGATGAAAGCTCCCAACCGAGTGGAATTTCTACGTCGACTTCAATCTTAATTCTGTTAGCCTACAGGAACCCATGGCCAAAGCCTCCTCCAACAAATCAGAGTTAAACGTCCTCGTGGTGGACGATGATGAGAATATTCGATTAGTTCTTCAAAAGACGATCACCAAACAGGGTTACCACGTCTCTACAGCGCGGAACGCAGAAGAAGCACTGAATATGTTGCAGCGGAGTTTTTTCCACGTTGTGATTACAGACATCATGATGGGGGAGATGAATGGTTTGGAATTGATGCAGCAGATCAAAGAAATCAACTCGCTGATGCAGATCTATATTATGACTGCCCATAGTAATCTCTCTCATGTGATTCAGGCAATGAAGGGAGGAGCCCACGATTACTTTGAGAAGCCACTACAGATCGAAGACATCAACGCTACGGTCAATGAGGCTGCACGGCGGGTAGCCCGCTGGAGCGAACTTTATAACCGACACTCCCGGCCACCAATTGTTGCATCTGGAAAAAGCTAATCAGAAATCTCGCTGCACAATGAAGCTCGCGATCTGTTCTAACGTGTGGCGAATACGATTGTTAGGAAGCGACTGAAGATTTTTCTGAGCTTGGGCTACAAATTGGCGTCCACTATGAAGCGCATAG
>DPLM01000044.1 GCA_003541985.1 Deltaproteobacteria bacterium
TCCGTGCTAATGGGGACTCGATGATCGGTGCAGGTATCTTTGATCAGGATTTACTGATCGTGGATCGCTCCAAGAAAAAGCCCAATGGGAAAGTCGTAATTGCCTCTCTCAACGGAGAGTTCACTCTCAAGAGACTTGTGCAGACACGGGAGTGTTTTGAGCTACAGCCAGAGAATCCAGACTATCCAAGCATTCCCATTTCAGTTGATGATGATTTCCAAATATGGGGCGTGGTGCGCCATGTCATTCACAAGTTGTAGAAAGTGAGCATGAGCCAGCCCATCAACTTCCAAAACAAACTGGAACTCTTTTCAGAACACTGGTCCCCAAAAGTAATTGCTGAAATGAATGACTACCAGTTCAAGCTGGTGAAAATCAAAGGTGAGTTCACTTGGCACAATCACGCCGATACAGATGAAACCTTCATTGTGCTAGAGGGTTCCATGGGAATTGAATTCAGAGATCGGACGGTTCAATTGAGTGAGGGGGAGATGATCGTGGTTCCCCGTGGGAGAGAACACAAGCCCTTCGCTGATAAAGAGTGCAAGGTGTTGCTGGTTGAACCAAAAGGAGTGATCAATACTGGGGAAACTGGAGGTGAGCTAACCGCTGACAATGACGTCTGGATTTGAGGGCGGGCTACTGAACTTTATACAACCTTTTAGTGGCCAGTTGATGGTAACCCAGACAAGGTTGCCCCATTTCATAACATCATCGAGGCAATCGTGTCTCGTAGGCAATAGTTGAGGTGGAACTAACTCAGTGCACCGGCAGATTTCAGCAAATGGCTAAGGAATGAACAATAAAATTCTACCTGTATCTACAAATTAGATCGGCATGACAGGTTGTACCTCCATATTCTCCATCCGCCCTTTGATCTGGAGTGCCAGATACTTGGAGTAGAAACGCGATAGATGAAGATTCCCGCCGTGAAACCAGAGATTCGATTGTTTCGTTGGCTTCCAAAGATTTCGTAACTCCCCCTCCCAGGGGCCTGGATCTCCTTTGATTCCAGAACCAATCCCCCAAAATCGTCCAACCTTTTCGGCAGTTTCCTTTGAGATCAGCTTTTCGATAACCTTGTCCATCGAGTGATAGCCAATTGCAAAGAAGATAACATCAGCTGCCAACTTACTACCGTCATCGAAGTAGAGAGTTTCTTCATCTACCCGTTCAAGGGAAACTCCTGTCTTCAGTTTAATCTTCTTCTGAATGATCAATTCCGATGCCCCCACATCTATGTAGCATCCGGAAGCAGTCCTCAAATTTCGTAACAAAAGCCCAGAATTGTCCTCTCCAAAATCAAACTGGAAACCGACTGCATCAAGCTGGTCATAAAAGTCCTGGTCGTGATTGTACATCTGCCTGCTGACTTTTCTATGTTCATCTGGAAGTAACTTGAATGGTGTGGAGGCAAACAAGAGATCTGCCTTTTCTGTAGTAATTCCTTTCCTCAAAGCCTGCTCCGAATACAATTCTCCGAAACCATATTCTAGCAAAGTCTCTGATTTGATAACGATGCTTGATGAACGCTGAACCATAGTTACAGACTGTGCTCCACATTCCCATAGGTCCTGACAAATGTCGTGAGCAGAAGTTGCAGCTCCCACTACTACGCAGCGCTTGTCTTTGAAATTACGTCCATCCTGGTATTGACTCGAGTGGAAGATCTGGCCCTTGAACTGCTTTTTACCCTTAATTGGGACACGCTTTGGTGGACCATAGGCTCCTGTAGTGAAAACGAGTTGCGTGGGTTTTAGAATCAGCTTCTTTCCTTTACGAATTACATTGACTTCCCACTCCTGCTTGGCCTCATCAAAGTTTGCCTTAGTGCACCTACTTTCTGTCCAATAGTTGAGCTCCATCACCTTTGAATACATTTCAAGCCAATCACCCATCTTATCCCTAGGTGTGAAAATTGGCCAATCATCCGGAAAGGGTATGTAAGGAAAATGGTCGTACCAAACCGGATCATGCAGAGTCAGGAAGCGGTAACGGTTGCGCCAAGAGTCACCAGCTCGTTTGTTTTTCTCCAGTACAATTGTCGGAACTCCCAACTTCTTAAGTCGGGTAGCCAACATAATGCCAGCCTGACCTCCACCAACAACCAGACAATATGGTTGTTCAGAATACCCTAAGGCCTGCTCTTCTGCCTGTCTCTCTTCGTGCCAAATTTGTCTATTCTTGTGAGCACCATGTAGCGTTCCATTAATTCTCTTATCTCCGAGTTTCTCTTCGTGTCCGAATAGTTCTTCCAAAGTGGTCAGGAGAGTCCAAGCTTTGCCATTCTTCAGACGTACATAGCCTTTACCTCTCCCAATCTTACTGCTCAGGTCCAAAAAGCACTCCACTACTCCCCCAGTTCGCTTTACATCATAATAACCTTCGATCCGCAGGGGCAAAGCAACCTTGTTTTGTTTTAGTGCACCCAATACCTCATGCTGCATTTCAAAGGTGTTCAGGCTCCACGAGATGCAGAGGATATCCCGCCAGAAAAATTCCTTTTGAAACAGGCTGTCCAGATCAATATTCGTTAAATTGGCAAATGAGGCATTGAATTGCTCAATCCACTGCTCAACGACTTTATTTTTCATGCTGCAATCCTACGGATTAGTGGAATGGCTGATCTTGATATTTTTTTGGAGTCAACACAATTTTGGCGCTGGTAGTAAAATTAAAATAGATGCAAAAATTCTAAACTTGAAAAACTTAAAATAATTGCCTTTTACACTCTACTTCTCAAACCATTTGAATCAACCAAAAATTTAATAAATCAAACAGATTAAAAACCTTACTTTGCAAGAAAAAATTTTCAACTATACAGATAATCTATAATGAAAACAATTAAATAAAAAAATTTAATAAATTTTA
>DPLM01000298.1 GCA_003541985.1 Deltaproteobacteria bacterium
CCATCTACATCGGCATCGGTCATGATGATGACCTTGTGATAGCGAATCTTACTGATATCAAAATCTTTCTCAATGTTAGTCCCTAACGCTGTGATCATTGTACGGATCTCCTCGCTGGTAAGCATCTTGTCCATTCGGGCTTTTTCAACATTGAGAATCTTGCCTTTCAATGGCAAAATTGCCTGATTACGTCGATCTCTTCCTTGCTTAGCTGATCCACCTGCAGAATCACCCTCTACTAGGAACAATTCACTCAATGCTGGATCTCGTTCCTGACAATCCGCGAGTTTTCCGGGTAAGCTTCCTACTTCCAGTACACTTTTACGTCGTGTCAATTCCCGAGCTTTTACTGCTGCAATACGAGCTCGTTGTGCCTCAGTAGCCTTCTGAATGATTCGCTTAGCCACCTGCGGATTTTCTCCTAAAAAAGTAGCTAGGCTTTCACTCACCAGCCTCTCAACTTTGCCTCTAGCTTCAGTGTTAGTTAGTTTAATTTTCTTCTGTGATTCAAACTGTGGATTTGCTATACGGATGCTAATTACCGCAGAAATGCCCTCACGAACATCTTCACCGCTTAGGTTTTCTTTCAGATCTTTGGTCAGGTTGTTGGCAGATGCGTACTTGTTAAGCGTGCTCGTTAGCGCTGTTTTGAAACCGGATAGGTGTGTCCCTCCCTCTATAGTATTAATATTATTTACAAAAGAGAATATTCGTTCGACATAAGTTTCATTGTATTGAAAAGCTACTTCTACTTCAAGATCTTCCTGTTTGCCCTCAACATAAACTGGTTTTTCATGGAGAACATTTTTGTTTTGATTGAGATGTTCAATAAAGGAAGCTACTCCACCTTCGTAGCAGAATTCGGCGAACTCGTTGTTCCGGTTGTCTCGAATAGAGATGTAGATCCCTCGGTTGAGAAAGGCCAATTCACGCAAACGCTGTGAGAGGATCGCAAAGCTGAATTCGGTCTCTTCAAAGATCAGTGAGTCTGGCCAGAATGTGGTACGAGTTCCTGTTTTGTCAGAGGTTCGAATCGCAGCCAGTGGTTGCTTGGCATTTCCTCGCTCATACTCCTGTCGCCACAGTTGGCCATCTCGATCCACCTCGACAACCAATTTGCTGGAAAGGGCGTTGACTACAGAAGCTCCGACTCCGTTCAAACCCCCAGAAACTTTGTAGTTACTGTTGTCAAACTTTCCACCGGCGTGCAATTTCGTCATGATCAGTTCGACTGCAGATATTCCTTCATCCCTGTGAATACCCACTGGAATCCCACGTCCATTGTCATGAACTGAGATACTGCCGTCAATATGCAGGATTACCTCAATCTTGTTGCAATAGCTCCCTAGCGCTTCATCGATACTGTTATCGACAATTTCGAATACCAGATGATGTAGTGCGGCAGAGTCTACGCCACCGATGTACATTCCAGGCCGTTTGCGTACCGCTTCGAGTCCCTTGAGCAAAGTAATGTTATCTTCGCCATATCCGGAAGCAGCAGTCGTAGCTGGCGCTATTTCTTCCATAGAAACTCCTGAAAACCCACAGAGGATTGAAAAGGGGGGCACAAGAAATCTGAGTCACCGATCCGTTGATCGGTCCGGGTTTCTGCAACTTCATTCAGCGATTGCTGGGGAGAGAGGAAGCAAAACAGAGGGGAAGACTCAGACGAATCGCCCTTGCACCACTTGAAAACTGCAACTCTTCGTATCTAATTTTTCTGGACGTGTTGTTGAAGTTACGAAGATCTGATTCTGAAGTTGTGCAAAGAGCCCGAGCAGACGTTGTGAGACTTGTGCATCTAACTCGGAGAAAAGATCATCAAAAATCAGTATTGGATGTAAGGAATAATTAGAAAATAATAGCTGATTTATTGCAATTTTTAAAGATAAATTCGTGACTCTTAGTTCTCCCTGAGAAAAAAAATCTCGATCAATTTTTTCATCTAGAAATAGGTGGTAATCATCACGATGAGGACCAATCAGTGCGTAACCTAATTGCAGTTCACGATCACGCTGTTCCTCCATCATTTTCTCCAATTGTTCCGCATCACTACACTGAACGGCAGGGCGGTAGCGCAGTGATAACTGCTCTGGTCGACCAGTAGCCATCTTGAAGAGTTCTACCAAGTGGGACAGCAGCTGTTCAGCAAAGGCTGCTCGACGCTGGATCAATTCCCAGCCTGTACGTGCTAGGACTTGATTCCAGGCAGAGAGCTGACGATCCTGACGCTGCCGCAACGCTGCGTTTTTTTCAGCCAGTACCTTGGTGTAGTCCTGAAGATGACGAAAGTAGCTTGGATCCAAGATGGAGATGATTCTGTTGAAGAAGCGCCGCCGCTCTTGAGGGGGCCCTCGAAATAGCGCTACGTCCTCCGGAGTAAAACTCAGCGCCAGAAAGGAGAGTACATATTCCGAAGTGCGCTGGAACGGGGCATGATCTAGCCAAACCTGACGACCTCGGGTTGAAAGGGTAATTTGCACTCGACGCAAAACCTGCTGTTGTTCTAACAGAGCACTCATTCGAGCTCCATTGGCTTCACTGTACCAAAGTTGCTGCGTCTTGCGAGTTCTGAAGGATTCTAGGTTGCAGATATAAGCAATCGCTTCGACCAGGTTAGTTTTCCCTTGGCCGTTGTGACCATGTAGCCAATTGAGACCGGGTCCAAACTCGACCTGCAACTGTCGGTAATTTCGGAAGTGATGAAGTTCTAGCGAACGAATTACCATTCAATGCGCAATGGCATGATGACAGCAAGGTATTCTTCATAGTCAGCGGCCCTGATCACGCTTGGGCTCATTGGGTTCTTGCACTCTAACTTGACTCGCTCAGTCTGGATTACTCCCAGCGCATCCAACAGATAGCGTGAGTTGAATCCTACCTGAAAGTCTTCTCCGCTATAATCTGCTTCCATTTCATCACTCACTTCCCCATATTCGGCTTTTTCACTCTCCAACCGTAGCTTCCCCTCGGTCAGGGTTAATTTGACCGGCTTGAGCTTTTCATAGCTGATAGAAGAGACAATTCGCAGTGCGCTGACTAAACGTTCACGTTCGACAATAGCCACCAAATGATTATCCTTGGGGATGATCGGATCACAATTAGGGAACTTTCCCTCAATCAATCGAGTCTTGAAAGAAACCTGGCTACCAACAAACTGCATCACGCGG
>DPLM01000148.1 GCA_003541985.1 Deltaproteobacteria bacterium
GTCAACGCAAAGGCCTGGGTTGCGATGCTCGGTCCAACAGCATAGAGCAATGGTCCAAGGGTTAGGCCTGAAACTGTCGTAAAACTAAACAGAGCGATCATGTTTAGTCCAGGCTTGTGACGAGCAAACTGGGCAAAGAAAATCAGACCAATCATCAGTACGAACAATATCATTCTGTTGGAAGCGACAATCGGTAACAATGGGCCAGTACCCAAGTATGCACCAATAGCAGCCGTTGCCATGGATGCAGCCAACAAAGTGTATACTTTTTTGATGAATACCAGCCTATCTTCGAGTGCAACGGATTCAACCTTGACCCGACCGAAACTGGCTTCCTGCGCAGTGTTGAAATTCAGCATCAGTTTCCTTTGTCTAAAGATTAGCGAAATAGTGGGGGAAAATTCCCAATGAGATCTAACTTAAAATTTAGCGTATTTTCATTTGCTTGACAACCAAATCTGATCCAAATTAGCGCAAATTCAATCCAAATTCTCAGATATTGTGAAGCATTCAAAAAAGCCAATGCAAAAAGTTGGACACTTTTGGTCCGTCAAAAAAAGCAAAGTGCTCCTGGTTTTCCTCATTCTCACGCAGCAAGAACGGCACCCGATTCTCAACAGCGGCATCATGATCAGTCATTGAATCTCCAATCATCAGACATTTTTCAGGTTCCATTTTCATTTCTGCCAATATCTGTGCTAGTACCTCGGGCTTCGCATGGGGTGCGCCAAACACTCTGGAGAAGAGACTTTCTAAATCAATGGCTTTGAGGATATGCTCGATCTCATTCTGAGGAGTCCCGGTAACGATGATGTGTTGTTGGCCATGAGGATTCGAGTTGAGGAATTCGCGAGCTCCTTCAATCCAAGGGCAAGCAATCACCCCCTCGATCACAGAATCTGCGTAACGCTGGCAATATTCGAAATTCTCTTCTTCACTTAGTTCCTGATCCAGCAGTGTGCGAAAATAATGCGGAATCTTGATGTGACGGGAAACTCCACCGTGCAATAAGTGATATTCGCGAACGTATTTACGAACATCATCATCATAATCCTGGAAAAGTTGATCAAAAGCCGCTGTCTTCAAAGGTACTGAATCTTTAATAACACCGTCGAAATCCCAAAAAATCAGTTTGTAGACTTCTGGAGTGAATCCCATGGTTCTGCTCATAAGGTTTAGTAGCCAAACATCAGAACTACCGCAGCATAGCTACAGTTTGACTATCAATTACAGATCGTTCCATTTCCAAGGTATGAACAAGTTCCAAGTCTGCTATTTCTTTCCATAATTCTGAGAGTGTCATTGCCAATTCTGCGAAAGGTGGACCACCCATCTTGTATTCCAACTGTTTGGGAATTTAGGTCTCTAGCACAAGCATACTTCCCGAGCACAAATATTAGGTAATTTTGCGATGCAGATCCTGACGGACAGACCTTGGCAAATTGACAATTCTAGGGGCAATCAGGTCCCAGGAATTCGGGGCAATAGCATGGCCACCTAAATCTTAACATTTTACTTTTTTATACATTATTGTACCTTCGTCAGACTTACTTGCGAAGAATCCACAAAGTGCAAATTAATTCTTTGCTAGGCAGCTAGAAAAACACAGTTTTTTCACTGCCCACCTGCAAGACTCAGGTTTTAGCCCTTTGGTGGTTCATTGATGATATTCGCCAGAAAATTAATGGGATCTTTTCATTACACATAATCTTCCGCAGCAAACCACTCATCCTAGATTGTCATGAAGCCTTCCTCATTGACTCTAGTTCCTGAAGTTGCTGTTCCAAAGCGGTCATTATCTTTCCAGAAGATTCAAGCTTCTCTCGCAATTCCAAGACTACGCTCTCCGGGGCTTTAGCCAGAAATCCCTGATTGTTGAGCTTTTGCTGACTTTTCTTAAAGAACTCTTCCTCCTTCTTAAGCTTTTTCTGTAGAGAGAGAATTTCCTCGCTCCAATCCACATCTCCAGCATCAATTAAGGCCAATGTATCTGAAAAGTAACTGCTAAGTACCGCATCATGATTACTGACGTCAGGTTCCTTAGACTTTATATCCAATGAATTCAGTCGAGCCAGTCTAAGGATCAAGTCCTTGTGCTCATTCAGTAAATCTGTGTATTGTATTGACTGTAAAATAGCTGGTATCTGTTTATCCATTCCCAAACGGGCTTTATCCCGCAATGCGCGAATTGTTGTAATGGCTTCTTTGATGTACTCGATGCTTGAATGACTTTTAGAGTACTCATGCTGCTGAATGACTGTGGGCCAATCACTTCCGATCAACAACCTTGGCTGACGGAATTCCTTCCACAGAGTTTCAGTCACAAAGGGAATAAAAGGATGTAATAGACGTAGGAGGGTCGTAAAGCTGTAAGCAAGTACCTGGTTATCAATTGCTGTACGCTGGGGTTTTTTATCAATCTCAAGATACCAGTCACAGTATTCATTCCAGAAAAAGCTACGTAGCTGGTCAATCGCATCTGAGAGCCTGTATTGCTCCAACAGTTTTTGGGTATCACCAACAATGTGTCGAATTTGATGTAGCAACCATCGGGACGTATCCCCATTCACCTGTAATGGAGGTGTCACCGGAGTATTCTCCGGTAGGTTCATCAAGATGTAGCGTCCTGCGTTCCAAAGCTTATTGGCGAAGCGACGACAGCTTTCCAATTTTTCAGGATACAGACGCAGATCCTGCCCCGGACCTGTCCCCACTATTAAAGCTAAACGCAGAGCATCCGTCCCATAATCACGGATGCTCTCTAGCGGGTCAATACAAGTTGCTGGGTCCGACTTAGACATCTTCTTACCCTCTTTGGTCCGAACTAAACCATGTAGGTATACCGTCTGGAACGGAATCTCTTCAACCATGTAGGTAGTCATCAAGATCATCCGAGCCACCCAAAAGAATAAGATATCATACCCCGTTTCCATCACTTGGGTTGGGTGGAATTTCTGATAATCTGGGCTTTGCTTTAGTAATTCCTGAAAAGAATTTGTACTATCTGCTGCCTTTTCTGGATCTACCAAGGTGCTCCACGTCCACAGTGCTGAGGAAAACCAGGTATCCAGTGTATCTTCATCCTGGCTCCAGTCCTCCCCATCTGGGACAACACCGATTTGAATTTCTGCAGAATCTCCTTTTCCACGATACCACACAGGGACCCTGTGGCCCCACCAAATCTGCCGAGAAATGCACCAATCTCGGAGGTTCTCAACCCAGTGAAAATAAGTATTGTTGAAGCGATCCGGAACAATTTGGATATCCCCCTCACGCACAACAGCGATAAGAATTTCTCGCAAGCTCCGTTTTTCACCTTTCCACGGCACTACAGGCTTGTTGACATCAATAAACCACTGCTCACGAATCTGGGGTTCTATCGAACCACCACCACGACTGTTGAAGGCTTTGCTATTGACATAGTCTCCATCAGTTTTCACCAGCAAACCCTTGGCTGCTAACTTCTCAACAATTTTTGGTCTTGCTTCCTCGATGGGCAGCTCAGCAAACTCTCCTGCATTTGCCAGCAAGCGCCCCTGAAAGTCGATAATCTGTTCCTTGTCTAGTTTATGACGTTCTGCGATCTCGAAGTCAGTATGATCATGCCATGGAGTAATAGTCATCACACCTGTTCCAAAGGATGGATCCACGACAGAATCCTTGATGATCGTAGCCTCGACAGGTCCATTGATCCATTCGCACTCAAAGGTGTCGCCGTGACTGAACTCCGAGTAACGATCATCATCCGGATGCATCACGACATACTTGTCACCAAATTTTGTCTCTGGACGAACCGTTCCAATCTGGAAAGGCCCATACTGAAAGGTATAGAATGGCGATGCCACTTCCTTACGGTCCACCTCATCGTCTGAGACATTCGTTTGTAGCTTCGGATCCCAGTTAACGATTCGATGCCCACGATAGATCAGTCCATCTGTATGCATCTGTGAAAAAGTCTCATTGACACATCTGTTCAGTTGAGGATCCATCGTGTAACGGTCCCTCGACCAATCACAACTGGAACCCATTGCACGTACTTGGTTTTTGATCGTATCCCTTGAACTCAGTACATAGTCAGCGATCCGTCTCAAGACTTCATCTCTACCCAACTCTTTTCTTGGATCGGCAATTCCTTCTTCTCGCTGAATTTTCTGTAGAACCACGTTCTCGGTGGCGATCGCTGCGTGGTCTGTACCAGGTACCCAGAGTGCTTCGTAACCACGCATCCGTTGCCAGCGAATCAGAATGTCTTCAAGTGCCAACATAACAGCATGCCCCACATGCAATTGCCCCGTGGCATTAGGAGGAGGCATTGAAATGGTGAAGCCAGGCTTGTCGGATTGAGCGTCTGCTCGGAACCAACCACCTTCCTCCCACTGTTGATAGAGATCGGTTTCAAATTCCTGGGGGTTATATGTCTTGGTAAGGGATGTCATGGCCATTTGAATGACGGGGTTGGGAGAAATGCATTAATCATTAAAAGATTAGCATCTAATTAGAGAAGATGTTCGAGACCATAAAAGAGTTGCTGAGATCCAATCACTTTTGTGCAGGCGAGGCAAACGCCAGGCATAAAGGATTCCCGGTGAATCGAATCATGTCGAATGGTCAGTGTTTCTCCAGTCCCCCCAAAGATTATTTCTTGATGAGCAACCAGTCCCGGCAATCTCAGAGAATGAACCCTGACTCCGTGCACTTCTGATCCCCGCGCCCCTTCAAACAATTCTTTCTCTTCCACCAGAACTTTAGGGATTTCCTGGCGCGCATCATCGATTAGCTGTGCGGTCTTGACTGCAGTTCCTGAAGGTGCATCGGCTTTCCGATTATGGTGGAGTTCAATCACCTCTACATCGGGGAGATACTTGACAGCGTCCTGTGCATATTTCATCAATAATACTGCACCAATCGCAAAATTTGGGGCAATTAGCCCTCCAATGCGCTTGTCTTTAGCAAATTGCTGTAGTTCTACTACCTGCTCCGACAATAGACCACTGGTTCCAACAACAGGATGCACTCCAGCTTCCAAAATCTTACAAGTATTTTCAAACGCGACCGTAGCAGATGTAAAATCCACTACTGCTTGCGCCTGGCTTGCCTTAATTCTGGTAAGCAAATCATCTCCAAGATCTGTCTGATCAACTAGTTGGAGATCTGATGCTGCTGTAACTGCTTTGACAACTTCTTGGCCCATGCGGCCTTTAGCGCCGTTTACCAAAACACGAATATTCTTCATTTCAGGACTTATTGAGGGTTGGAATTAGTTACAATTCAGAAGGATTGCAAGGAAGGATGGATAGATTTGAGGGCTTTACTTAGAGCCAATTCAACATTCAAAGTAAACGCCGGACAACTTCTGTGGGAAGTCGTCCTACATCAGAGTACGAATCAAACTCCTTTTAAAGCAAAACTCGACGAATATCAGTCAGGTACTTACCAAGCGACACTACAAATCGAGCTGCCTCAGCTCCATCAATCACTCGGTGGTCATAGGACACGTCAACAGGTTGCATTAATCGAGGAATAAATTCGTTACCATTCCAGACCGGTTGCATGCGAGAACGTGTCAGGCCAAGGATCGCAACCTCTGGTGCATTAACTAAAGGAGTGAAAGCTGTACCACCAATTCCACCCAAGCTTGAAATCGTCATTGATCCTCCTTGCATGTCCTGACTCTTGAGCTTTCCATCACGCGCCTTGACACTCATCTCACCCAAATCACGAGCCAAGTCATAGACGCTTTTCTGGTCCACATCTCGAATCACAGGCACAACTAGGCCATTTGGTGTGTCCACAGCAACACCAATATGGAAGTACTTCTTGAGTATAAGGCGCTCTCCCTCTGGAGTGAGTGAGGAATTAAAGGTTGGAAACTGCTTCAGATTTGCCGCCAGCGCCTTCATGATGAAAGCCAATAACGTGATGCGAACACCTTGCTTGGCAGCCTCATCTTTCAATTCTTTGCGGAAATTCTCCAAGTTTGTTATGTCTACCTCATCGTGATGCGTCACTGCAGGAATATTCAACCAGACTCGATGTAGATTCTTACCCGAAATTTTCTTGATCCTGGGAAGATCCTGAGTTTCGATTTCACCGAATTTACTGAAGTCAACTTCTGGCATTGCAGGAATCCCACTTCCTGAAGCTGCCGGTGTCGAAATATCTCCCGATTCAGCTTTCGTGACAGCCTGCTTAACGTAGCTTTGAACGTCTTCTTTGGTGATGCGATTCTTCCGACCAGAGCCACTCAACTTGGAGAGATCCACTCCCAGTTCTCTCGCAAACTTACGAACCGATGGACTCGCATGTGCTTTGCGAAAAGCAGCTTCATCAATCTTGCCTGGTTCTACAATTGAATTTGTAGGTTCAGTTTGGGCAGTTGTAGGTGCTGAGTCTTCCTGCCCTACCTTAGGATTTGAGGATGCAGGGACGGAAAGCGCAGTTGCAACACCGCCTAAAGTACTTAAGCGTACAACAGCAGTTCCTGCAGAAACGCTATCTCCCACCTTGACCAGTACCGCTTCAATTGTGCCAGCATTTGAAGAAGGCACCTCCATCGTGGCCTTGTCACTCTCCAAGGTAATCAACGGATCTTCCACGTTGACGGCATCTCCTGGTTTGACAAAGATCTCAATGATCTCCACATTCTGAAAGTCACCAATATCTGGCACAATCACTTCCACGGAAGCAGACACTTCTTGTGCCAAGGCTAACGCTTGATCAGCAGATGAGGTACTAGGAGATGAAACGGGAGCCTCAACCACCTCTGTTGAAGTTGACTGGCTGGCGCCTGTTGCCAGCAGTTGTAGAATCGACATTCCCTCTGAAACACGGTCTCCGACCTTGACCAGCAACTCAGCTACTTGTCCATCTTCTGGGCAAGGGACATCCATTGTGGCTTTGTCACTCTCCAACGTCATCACTGGATCCTCTGCCTTCAGTGAATCACCTGGCTTGACAAGGATTTCGATGACTTCTACATCACTGAAGTCACCGATATCTGGGACCTTGATTTCCTTGATCGTAGACATGTATTCACTCTCTCAAGCATAAAGTGGGTTAGTTTTTTCCGGATCAATACCGTACTGGCGAATAGCCTTAGCAACCTGCTTAGTGGGGATTTCTCCCTCATCCGCAAGTGACTTTAAGGCGGTAACAGCGACGTGGTAGCGATCCACCTCAAAGTGGCTTCGCAGGGCTTTCCGGAAATCACTGCGTCCGTAGCCATCCGTCCCCAGAACCGTGTATCTTCGTGGGACAGCAGCCCTTATCTGATCAGCAAAGCGCTTAACATAATCGGTTGCAGCAATGACTGGACCTGTCGTTTTAGCAAGACACTGCTCTACATGACTCTTTCTCGGAGTCTCTTCTGGGTGCAACCGATTCCAGTGTTCTACCTCCACAATATCACGATGCAGTTCATTGAAACTTGGACAACTCCAGAGATCTGACTGAACACCCCAATCTTCTGCCAATAGATCTGCGCCAGCCATCACTTCACGGAAAATGGAACCACAACCCAAAAGCTGTACTCTCAGCTTGCCCGGCTTACCTGCCTGGAATTGATACATGCCCTTGAGGATGTTCTCTTCGTTCCCCTCGGGCATTCCTGGTTGCGGGTAGTTTTCGTTCAGGGTAGTGATGTAGTAGAAGACATTTTC
>DPLM01000281.1 GCA_003541985.1 Deltaproteobacteria bacterium
TTTTCTTGAGCCCACTCACGCTCTGTTCGTCTTAACTGCGGAGGTTCACGCTTTTCTGGAGGAGTAAGCATTTCTTTTCTGGCTTCATCAGAGAAAAAAGCATGTACAACCAGAAAGTGCTTATAGTCTTTATCGTTGTCTAGGATGCGTTGCACATGCTCCGGCACATTTCTTCTTTTGGATTTATTGACTTCAGAAAATTTAATTTCAATCCCGTTTTCCTCTATCAATTCCAAAAGTTGCTTGTTGAAACCATTGTTGTCCCTGACTTCTTGTTGCATTTCAAAATAAGCATTCCAATCTTCCTTTGAACTCCAAAGCTCAGTCAGAAGTATCTGATTGGGATTATCTTGGTCTATAGACCTCTCCAATCGTTCACAACCTTCCTGAGATGCTGTGAAATCATTGCCTTCGGGACTATCAAATAATTCAAGAACTTGATTACAGTTGCCATCTTTCACTGTGAGAGTAATCCAAACCAGAATTGTCATAGGGACTCCTTGTGCTGAGAATGCATTAGACGTATCAAATCTTTTTTGTGAAGTGGGGGCGCAGTTATCGGAGCCATTCAGATGGGTTGGAGATCTTCATCATCGGGAAAAGCGGCAAGAATATGATCTGAATTTCTATACGCTGAGAAGAAATGATGGCATTCATGGATTAGTGATGTGAAAACCTTTCCTTCCAAATTAGATGCCTGAAGTTGCTTGTAAACATGCTCTTCACTGGCAGCGATCCAATGGCAATAGAAGAAGTCTTCGCTTGTTGTCCAAGTTTGAACACACCTGGCAAATTCAAGTGAAGATGCTCTTTCTGCCCATTCACGCTCTGTTTCTCTTTTTTTGGGAGGATCTCGTTTCTCTGGTGGAGTGAGATAACTCTTTTTTGCTTCATCATCGATATAGCTGTGAACTACAAAGAAGTGTTTTTCTTTCATAGTGATCTCCTGGGTTGTTTATGGATTTTCATAGCATTGTCATCGTGGACTAGAATTGCTCTAAGCAAGCTAATTTATCAACTGATAGATAGATTTTGTCAAGTATCTAGCCCAAAGTACGGATTGTAAACTCAAATCATGAAAGCCAATAAATTATCGAACACCAAATTAACTGGCTTGTGAATATGACGTCGGTGAAACAACAGTCATCCGTTAGTGTCAAACTAGGAGTCTGCCAAGTTGGTGGCTTCTGTAGAATCGACCCAATTGGCCCACTGTTCTTGGCAATACTTGGAAGGGCTACATTGATGAAGTTCAGGTCTATGGCAGAGCCTTGGACCTGAACGAAGTAAATAACTTGTACACCAGAAACTATCCTTGAAGAACTTCCAGTCTTACCACACTAATAATCGCATTGAGGATCTGGTAAATTTGAATTCCTAACCCAGACAGAAGAGCAGTACTGTCGAGAAACTTCTTATACTAATGTCCATGCTTTGATTTCTGCAATGGTGTAGCCCCTCTGATCACTCGTAGTCTTCCCAGTTCCAGTCCTGACCTTCGCTGGGATCGTAATCTAGCGGTTCAGAGACTGTTTCTTGTTTCAATATTTTTCCATCTTTATAGGTAATTGCACTGATGGTGGATGTATAGATATCCTCTTTTCTTGAGCCAAAAAATCTGTGGAGGCAGACAAACTCCTCACTTTCAAATATTAGCCTAAAATAACCTATCGTATACTGCTCTCTGACCGTTGATACGATTACCTTGTCATCTTCTAAATTGACTACTATTCCCGTAATAGGATCCGGTGCTGAATAATCAGGATGATAAATCTCATCAACAAGAGAGAAGTCATTTTCTTTAAACGCTAGCCGCCATGCTTTGTCAAACTGTTCTGCCTTCGTCATTACCTTTCCTTATGTTTGAATTCATGATTTGATTTTACTGATAGTGCAGCCTACCAACTGCTACCTAATTACTCGTAATCTTCCCAGTTCCAGTCCTGTCCTTCGCTAGGGTCGTAATCTAAATCTTCCATAGTTGATGTTTGGGTAACTATTTTTCCCTCCTTGTAGGTGATGGAAGTTTTACCTGAATTGAAAATTTCTTTGTTCTTGAATCTGCTAAAGGGGTGCACTTGCAAAGAATTTTCAGACTCTGATAGCGTCTTGTAAGGTCCAATTGTAACTTCCTCTGCAAATGAAGAAACCACAGCTTTATCGTCTGCAAGGTTGTGTTCTATACCCGTAGTAACATCTGTAGCCTTATAATCTGGATGATAAATTTCATCAACAAGCGTGAAGTCACCTTTCATAGCAAGTCTCCAAGCTTTCTCAAATGCTTCAGTTCTAGTCATCTCATCTCATGATGCTGTTAGAAGTGCTTTAGTTTCTGCGATGGTATACCCCAGTAACTGCTTCCCTGTCGTGATTAGTCCCATAGACTCTGCATGATTTTTTGATGGGTATGGACAGTGATTTCTCCCCCAACCTCTTTAAGCCATTCTTCAGCAAGTAGCTGTATATCCTTAGATTCAATCAAGTGGTGATGCAGACCATCCTCTGTCTCATAAATTTCAAACAGTGCCACTACAACTCTGCCAGTTTTCGCATCTTCCCCTCCAAGAAGGAGTTATTTTCCTGCCACTCGGGACCTGAGGATATTACATACTGAATCAGTTTCAGCGGTCCATTCTAAAAGCTTCTTGTTTGCATGAATTCAAAATGCCCACTCACACTCTCCATAAATTTTTTAGCAACATTTTCATTGGGTAAAATAATAGTCCAAGTTGTGAGAGTTTTTCCCTTGAGTGTATTAGCCATTGACTGCTCTCCTCTTGCTGATATCTGTGATTTGATTTCTGTGATGGTGTAGCCCACCAACGGCTCTTCTATCTGATTCTTGCCAAGTTCTCCCCTCGCTGTCCTCCGAGATTTCACTCCCTATTGATATACTTCAATTGTGGGTTCAGTCAATTTGGTTGATCAACAATCAGCAGGAGGCGATATGGAAACGTTCAACGAAGATCGAAAGTGTTTTCTTTGGGTAGTTAGTGTCGTTGTCTTGTCGATCTCTCTGGTCGTATTGGAGGGATTTCTTTCGGGTACACCACTGTAATTCAGCAACATCAAAAGTCATAATCCAGTTCGGGACAAACCATTCTCTGGATATGATTCCATTCAGAGCATGGCTATCGGATTCGGTGTGGTCTTCCTGTCCTACTTTGTAGGCTTGGTGACCTGGTTGTTTCTCAGAGCTTGTGCCAAACATCTGAAGAGAAAAGAATTGGCAAAGGGACAAGCGGAGACTGAGATACCCACTTCCTGAAAAAATAGTGCGGTATGTAGCTGTGCTGCCAAGAGTTACTGTCAATTGACGGGCAGTTGAGCAAAGAAAAGTGGGACTACTGGCAGTTGCTATCAGTTAAGATGAATTATTTTAGAGGTGATGATCACGGCTGCAAATAGTTAAATTTACTGACGAAGATTTGGTGTCGGGAGCAGGATGTGAACCTGCGACTTTCAGGTTATGAGTACTGTGTAAGAATCAATTCACACCAGTATCCATACGGCCTTGAAGGGAGTGGGGCTAATTCACTGTCAGTTGAGGAAGATTGCGACACCTGATCAAGCAGGTTTCGAGAAGTGGCCTCAGGCAGATTAACATAATGAGAAATCGTCGTACTGATGTTGGCATGTCTAAGAATTCTTTGGGCAACTGCAGGATTTTCATTAGCCAAGGAAGTGGCCATTGATGCCCGAAGAAACCCATGAAGAATTTTGCCCTGAAACTGAATACCAGCCTCATCAGTATGTCTGGTAAGAGCTTTATCAAAGCGTTCGCGCTTGCTGGCAGTAGGTCTCCGTTTCCATTATCCAGATACCA
>DPLM01000058.1 GCA_003541985.1 Deltaproteobacteria bacterium
TGCTACTCCTACCTGAACATTTGCAACAGCGTGTAGTGGGACAGCATCAAGCGATTGAGACTGTTTCAGATGCAGTACTAAGAGCTCGTTCCGGCATCAATGATCCACAACGGCCCCTCGGCAGTTTCATTTTTCTGGGACCAACTGGGGTGGGTAAGACCGAACTAGCACGTGCACTATCAGAGTTTCTCTTTGATGATGAGCAAAGCATGGTGCGGATAGATAGTACAGAGTATATGGAAAAACATGCTGTAGCTCGACTGATCGGAGCTCCTCCTGGATATGTCGGTTATCAAGAAGGAGGTCAGTTGACCGAAGCAATTCGAAGAAGGCCTTACAGTGTGATTCTCTTCGATGAGATTGAAAAGGCTCATTACGATGTCTTCAATATTTTACTACAGATTTTAGAGGACGGTCGCCTTACAGACTCTCAGGGCAGGACCGTGGATTTTCGAAATACACTCATTTTGATGACTTCCAATCTCGGTTCTATAAAAATCATGGAGCAGACTCGAAATAAAGTAGATTTCCAATCCATTCGTCAGTCTGCTCTAGCCGAATTAAAAGGACACTTCCGTCCAGAGTTCCTCAATCGTGTCGATGACACAATTGTATTTCATCCTCTTCAGCGAGAAGATGTGCTAGAAATTGTTCAGATACAGTTGCGTAGACTACAGAAGAGACTAGATGAGCGCAGAATTGAACTAGAGATGAGCTCAGACGCAATGAAACTACTCAGTGAAACAGGATTCGATCAATTTTACGGCGCACGTCCCCTTAAACGAGCAATTCAGAAGGAACTGGAGACTCCTTTGGCAAGGGCACTTCTCTCAGGAATCATCAAAGATGGGCAAAAACTCAATGTTCAACTGAAAAACGGAAGAATCCAGTTTAACCCTGTTGGTGTAATTTAATCTCGCGTTATTTAGGTTGAAGCGTCGAGATATGTTCAAGAGTCAGCTGGCCGCTTTTGGATCGAACTTGCCAACCCTTTCCAATCTCCCAACACCAGGGACTACTTGGAGATTTCTTGATCTGTCTGGCTAAACCCTGTATTCGCTCAAAGTTAGGATTGAGATTATTCATTTTTAACCAGTGATGAAGAATCTCCCAACAGACAAGGTCTGATAATTGGATTAATTTTAGGTTGCAAATTTTCAGGTAGTTGGCTTCTTGAATACATACTTTTGACCATAGACTTTCTCGTTCGGCTTGAAGGTGTTCCCGCAAAGCTGAGCTTTGTTTGGAGAGTTCTTCGAGCCTTTGTTCCAATGCTCCTCCAGCAACTTGTTGAAGTTTGGGAATCGCCTTATGCCGTAGAAAATTCCTAGTATATTTGTTTTCTGCATTACTTGAGTCTTCTGTCCAGGTTTTATCGTGCTGTAGGAGGTAATTTCTGAGTTCTATTTTTGAGAAAACCAGTAGTGGACGGAGCCAGTGACCCTGCTTTACATGCATACCCTGTAAATTGCTTAGGTGTGTTCCACGCAACATTCGGTGTAAACGAGTTTCTAATTGATCTCCCCTATGGTGGCCTTGCACAATGAAAGAAAGTTTCAACAATTTACAAAGATATTTCGCTTCCTGACGTCGCCATTCTCGAGCTGCTGCTTGAAAACCACTGGTCAACTGCTCCAAGCCCAAATGGATTCGTAGATGGATAGGAATTTGGAGCAATTTGGCCTGTTTTTCAACAAATACCGCATCATTATTGGCCTCAGTTCGGACTCCGTGATTACAGTGAAGAATATGAAGATAGGAAGAAGGGATGATTTCTTTGAATAAGTGCAGAAGTGCCATCGAGTCACTTCCTCCACTTACGCAAATAAGAAAGTTGCTTTGAGGAGAGACTTCAGCCTTTCTTAACTCGTGCCAGAGTCTCTGAGCGAGAGGGGAGCGACGCTTCAACGGAGAATCGCTTCAAGAGACAGAGTTGCCTTGAGAGCCATCGGATGATTTGGATACTCTTCAATCAGTGCTTTCCAGATAGTATATTTGCGAGAGTCATCTTGCAAATCACCAAAAGCTTTGCCCAGCAAAAAAAGAGCTGATGGTAAGTGCTGACTTTGAGGAAAATTACGAATCAGTGTGCTCAGGTGAGAAGCCGCTTGTTCCGGATAACCACTTTGCAAAAAGCCATTACCCAAAACCATCAGTAAATCATCTTTACGATATTCATTTTTCCCAGTTAACAGAGGTTTTAGCTGGTCAACAGCCCGGTTAATATCTCCCGATTGTAGAGCCAGTAGTCCAATGACCAGTGGCTCGCTATCTCCAGGATTTTGGCTCGCTGGTGCCAATGCTAGTTTGGTTTGTTTCAGATCTCGATGAAGATTATCTACCTCCCTCTGAAGTTGCTGAAGGCTCTCCGCAACCACGCGAATGTCTCTACGCACTTCATCAAGATCTTCGACGGCAAGTGGAAGACGATTTAACTCTCCCTGTGTCCTTGCTTGTTCAGCCGTCAATCCTTGAAGGGTCTTAAGAATCTTATCTTGCCGCTCCAAGTTTGCCTGCAGATTTGCCAACTGAGCATCGAGATTCGATTGTGCTGAAGTAGGTGAATGGTGCCCAATGAATGAAGCACAAAAAAGAAGAATGATGAATATTTGTGGCGTTCGTCTCATAAAAACCTATTTGCTCCATGCTGGAGCTGTTTCCGCAACACCAGCTGGTTGATTGGTGACACGAATTGTACGACCGCCATAAGCTGACATAAAATAAAGTTTATGGACTCCCCCACGACTTGAAGTGAATACGATTTGCTGTCCATTTGGAGACCAGTCAGGTTGCTCCGAATTAAATGGTCCAAAGGTTAGTTGTTGAATCTGATTGGTGTCGAGGCTGTATTTAAAAATTTGAAAATATTTTTCATGTTGAGCTTCAAAAAGCAATTGACGACTATCTGGAGACCATCGAGGTGCGCTCGAATATTTGCCTTCAAAAGGCAGGCTTTTTACTTCCCGACTTTCAATGTTGTAAAGGTAAATTCTAGGTTGTCTAAATCTCTTTCGATCAGAGACAAAAGCTATTCTTTTACCATCTGGTGACCATGCGGGAGAAGTTTCGAGGCTTGGCCACCTGACTAGAGGGAACATTTTACCACTTTTTAATTCATACCGAAAGATGTCCGCATTTCCACCTTTCATTACAGTAACTAGGATCTCTTCACCATTAGGACCCCAAGACCCTCCAATTGGTTGAATTTCTCTTGGAAATCGTAGCAGCCTTGCTTGGGGACGATCTACCGGTTGCAGAGCCAACTCGGTGGAAGTGGTCGTAAAGTGGGTATAGAGAAGGGTTTGGCCATCAGGTGACCAATGTGCAAGATTGGAGGCACCCAATTCGTAGGATAATCGTTCGTCTACCTTACCATCAAAGTCTATGAGACGAATTTGCTTATTGATTCCATTTGGCTTTGCGGTGTAGGCGATCCGACTTTGACCTAAACCAGGAACATTTAGAACTTCCTGAATCATTTGGTCAGAAAGCTCGCGAGCGGCCTGCTGCAGATCATTATTCTTGATTTTGATTTTAAAATTTCTACGAATGCGTTGTTCTTTGAGATCTTTCAGAATCCCCTGCACGGTTTGGCGTTGATTACTGAATTGCAAATCCCAAACGAAGGCTAGCTCGCTAGTTGCAGTAACTATGGGATCAACTACCCTGAAGAATAGAGTCCGCTCAAGATTCTCTCTAATCGCATAATAAAGGCTTTTGCTGTTTACTCCAGGAGGATTTGTTACTAAGACAACCTGTAATGGACGAAACCTAGGGCTATTAACATCGAAATAGTCAACTCCATATGAATTCCTTGAGATGCCGGATAAAACAAAGAAAAGTAGGATAATGCGAAAGATCTTCATGATCAGAATTGAAATTGCTTTGGACTGAAGCGAACACCAAATTCGTAAATGGGCAGCGTGTATGAATCTGGAAGAGGTGGAAACATACGCAATTCACGAATCAGAGTAAGTACTGAATTGTCGAGAGCTTTGTTTCCAGAAATATCCTCAACTCGATATTTCATGACTTTTCCGTTGGGCTGCACAGTAAAGCGTACTACTACCGTCAAATTGCTGTCAACCAAGTGAAATGGCACATCCCAAAGGGCGATGATAACATTGTTGATCTGCTCAGAGTAGGCTAAAGCCTCCTGATCACTTAGTTGCTCGCTTGTTGGAGCAGCCTGCATTGCTGACATGAGCGTTGGAGCACCGATAGGAACCAACGCTGTGCCAGCCAGTAGTTCAAATAGATTGTCTTCAATGCGTTTGGGTAAGGAATTAATGGGTGGTGCTTTAGGTGGAAGTTGGGAGGCTGATAAAATGATTGCAGCTAATTTTTTATTATTTTGCAACAAGTTGGAACCATTTCTAGCAAAGATTTTGGACGAATTTTTTGATTTGGCTAAAGATGAGCTTTTACTACCCCGTTTTTGTATTGGAAGTTCGGAAGGCGAGGGCTGAACTGGGGATTTAGTTGTGTCAGTTTTTTCTTCAGAAAATCGTTTAGTTGCTCTCTGGGTCTCAAAATTTTCAGGATTGTCCAAGAGTCCTTCTATTTGTTTGTTGGCCTTTGCCAAGCTGTTATCTTGTAGTTTGGGGGGTGTTGGTTTTGGATCATTGTTATCCTGTCTAGTCTTGGTAACTTCAATTGTCTTAGATTTCTTAGAAGTTTTTTTTTCCTTTGGTTGCTCTTTGGAGGTGGGGTGTTTGAGCTGACTTTTTCCAAGTTCGGGAATTGCATTAAGTGATAAGAGGGGAACAATGTTTTTGCGATTACTGCCAGTAGCTGGTTTGGTTCCTATGAGCAACAGTAAAAAACCGAAATGAAGTAGGATTGATACTAATAATGGCCAGCGATATGGTCGTAACCAGCGTAAGGTTCGCATGTTCTCAAAAAACCTTTGCCTTCATTCAAGCGTTACCAAGACAGGCGAGAAGATAAATTATGAAAAAAGTAGTTGGAATCAGTAAAAATCAATTTGGCCTGACGGTCAGATTCTTTGATAATAATTTTGTCACCCAATTTCAACGGAATTTTTTCACCACCATCAGCAGCCAGGAAAATGTCTGTTTCACGAGTTTCTTTGCTGACCTCCAAGCAAACTAGGGAATCATGAGTCACAACCAGAGGGCGCGCACGAAAATCATACTCATTCAAACCAGTGATGATCATGCAGCGCAATTCAGGCATGACGATTGGAGAACCAGCAGCCATCAGATAAGCAGTACTCCCAGTTGCTGTCCCAATGATGACCCCATCCCCTCGGATTCTTCGGATGTCTTTTTGATTGATTGAAAGATCGACTGTTAGCATTCGAGTTGTACCTTTCAGGACAATCTCATTGACGGCATGCAGTTGACCATTTGGATGCTCACAACAAATCATGGATCGATGGCTAATTACATATTGGCCACTTAGTACCTGGCCCAAGGCAGTTCCCAGTTCCTCACGATTACTCGCTGTGAGAAATCCAACATTGCCAAAGTTAATAGCTAAAACAGGACAATATGAAAAGTGACTCAATGCATAGAGTACTGTCCCATCCCCACCAACAGTGATCAGCATATCCAGTGGGTCTATTGCATCCGAATCCCAATCAAGTAAATGATCCTGAATACCATTTGCTATCAAAATTTTGGATATCTGAAGACCAATCTCTTCTTGTTGGATAGAGTCATTCAAAAGGACACCAACGTTTTTTAGATGGAGGGGATAAGATTGAGAGAAGTGTTTCATGCTGAGGCTATTTTTTCGACTAACTGAAATCCGATGCTTGGGCCTTGCATGGTGGGTGTCGTACCTTGCACTTCCGTGACAAGTATGAAAGCATCAAGATGTAAGAAAAACGCTGGAATAATTCATTTATCTGGTATGATAATCTTATTAGTTAAGATCAGTCTGCGCCAAAAAAATCGCAAACCTAAAATGGCGCAACTAAATCACTTACAATCCTGAGTTTTAATGGAGAGAAAACTGTGAATTCAATGATTCGTAGTTTGGGAATATGGTTGATCATAGGTCTCATAATGTTGGTTCTTTTCAACATGATGGGTTCTCACTCTGGAAACGAACAGAGGATTTCTTTTACGGAATTCATGGACCAGGTTGAGACAGGCTCTGTCTTAGAAGTTGTTGCTCAGGGTAATAATGTGATCGGTGTCACAGATGGAAATCAACGCTTTCAAACACAGGTTCCTGATTATCCTGGTTTGTACCAAAACCTTCGTGAAAACAATGTTAGAATTCGTGTGAGCCCTCCAGAGAGTGGCAACGTTTTTCTGGCAATTTTGAATAGTTGGTTCCCAATGCTACTGATTATTGGGATTTGGATCTTTTTCATGAGACAGATGCAAGGTGGAGGCAATCGCGCAATGAGTTTTGGAAAGATCCGAACTCAGGTAACAGAGAAAAAAGACAACCCGATTACTTTTTCAGATGTTCAGGGAATCGATGAAGCTCGTGATGAGCTGGGAGAAATCGTTGATTTTCTTTCAGATCCAGATAAGTTTCGGGACCTTGGTGGAGAAATTCCACGAGGAGTCTTGTTGATGGGGGATCCTGGTACTGGAAAAACGTTATTAGCAAAAGCGATCGCTGGTGAAGCCGGTGTTCCTTTCTTTAGCATCAGTGGCTCCGATTTTGTGGAAATGTTCGTAGGTGTGGGCGCAAGCCGTGTTCGAGATCTCTTCGAGCAAGGAAAAAAGAATGCACCATGCATCATTTTTATTGACGAGATCGATGCAGT
>DPLM01000196.1 GCA_003541985.1 Deltaproteobacteria bacterium
GGGAATTAGCATCTGAACAGACAATGTGAGATCCCTCATCAAGCAACCGATGGCAAACAGATCTACCTATGCCAGATCCTGCTCCAATTACTACCGCGACTTGCCGAGACATCTCCTGTTCTGGTGGCATCCTCTGAAGTTTCGCTTCTTCCAGAAGCCAGTACTCTATATCAAAGGCTTCTTGCTGGTCGATTGAAACGTATTGATCTACAGCTTCAGCTCCCCGCATCACTTCAAGTGCACAATTATAGAACTCAGCAGTTACTCTGCTCTCACTCTTGTTTTTACCCCAAGCAATCATCCCAAGACCAGGGATGAGGATAATGCTAGGATTGGTGTTTCGGAGCGCGGGAGAATCTTCACGCTTACAGTGCTCATAGTACGATGAATAATCTTTTCGATATTTATCGAGTCCTTCCAGAATCAGCTTTTTCAACTCATCTAGACTCTGTTGGTGTGGATCCCAAGGAACATACATCGGCTTGATCTTGGTCCGCAGAAAGTGATCCGGACAACTTGTACCCAGTTCTGATAAACGAACGACATCTTTAGAGTTGACGAAATAACGCATCTGCTCATCATCCTGCACAGTCGCAACAAGCTGCCTATCTCCGGATACCTGGCCACGGAGCCAGGGGAGAATTTCAACAAGTGAAGATCTGCGTGTAGCTTCTTTCAGTTCAGGATAGCGAATTCCACCGAAAGTCATTTCTCCTTTACAATGCTTGGCCAAATATTCATCTGCTTTTTGTATAATCTCCACAGTCCATTCGTAACACTCTCTGTCACTTTCAGCCCAGTTGATTACCCCATGACCGCCAAGCAATACTCCTTGTGCGTGGGGATGTTCTTGACAAATCTTCTGTAATTGCAACCCCAGATCAAAACCTGGTCGTTGCCATGGAAACCAGACCAGATCGTCTCCCCAGATTTTTTTTGTCAGTTCCTCAGATCGTTTTGCAGCTGCGATTGCGATAACTGAGTTTGGATGCATATGATCGACATGCTTATGTGGGATGAAGGCATGTAAGGGAGTATCAATTGAAGCAGCCCTCGGATTCAGATTAAAGGTACAGTGCGGGTA
Organism: Deltaproteobacteria bacterium; assembly: GCA_003541985.1. Taxonomy (GTDB): domain Bacteria; phylum SAR324; class SAR324; order SAR324; family NAC60-12; genus JCVI-SCAAA005. The sequence continues at coordinate 1,085 of DPLM01000196.1, forward strand.
CATGCCAACCATCTGATCTTCTATGCTGGTCTTGTAGCCCTTTACAGGTGCAGAGGTGTATTTGGGTATGAGATCAAGTAGCTTGTGCTGGTATAATGAAGAGAAATTTTCTCGTTTGGAGGTTCGCAGATCCCCGCCAGATCCTTTTACCCAAAGCACCTCGGTTTTTTCACCGCTAAGTGGATCATTTTCTATTAGTTTTGCGGAGGTGTTCCCTCCACCAGTATTGGTAATCCGTTGGTCAGATCCCAACAAATTTGATCGATAAATCAGCTTTCCAACTTGATCAAGTGTACTTGCATAGTTTGCATCCCATTTTGGGTAGAGTCGGTTGGTGGGTAAGGGGTATTTCATGGTAATTTCAAGAAGCGTTGATAAGCCTTATCCCAGATATGCTGGTCCTGGGGAAGATATTCTTCGATAGAAAAAGAGTTTCGGACGGTGTTGCGTATTTCTGAGAGTGAATTCAAATGCCCGAGAGCAAGACTTTGGATTAAGACATTCCCAATTGCAGTGGCTTCAGACGGACCACTGAGGACCCTACGGCCAGTAGCATTAGCAGCGAGCTGATTCAGGAGTTTATTCTTGGATCCACCGCCAACAATGTGGAGTGTTCGCAGGGTTTCGCCGGTTGTTTCTTCAAGTTCATCCAGCACCTTTCGATAGGATAACGCAAGACTTTCCAAGGAACCCCGAACAAAAGCTCCATGACTTTTAGGAGCGGATTGATTCGATTCAATACAATAGGCTGCAATTTTTTCAGGCATTTCACCGATAGTAGTAAATCGAGGATCACTAGGATTAATTAGAGATTGCAAAGAGGATGCTGCCGATGCCATCTCTGTGAGAGTCGAATAAGCATAAGAATAACCCTCACTGGCCCACTTGCGTCGACATTCCTGTATGACCCACAATCCACTGATATTTTTCAGTAAACGAATACTATGATTTAAGCCTATCTCGTTGGTGAAGTTATACTGGCGGCTCTTGGAAGTGATCACGGGTACATCTAACTCAATTCCTAAAAGGGACCATGTTCCTGAGCTAAGATAGGCCCAGTCTTTTTGTCCACTTTGAGCAGGAATGCCGGCTACAGCAGCCCCGGTGTCATGTGAACAACTTGCAATGACCTTGGTGTTGCTGGCCAAGCCTGTGCTATCGATAACTTGGTCAGTGATTGGGCCGAGTACAGAGCCACATGGTACTATTTCTGGGAAAAGATCATTGGGCAATCCAAGGGAATCAATTAGTGGCCTGGACCATTCCTGCTTGCGAGGATTGTAGAGCTGAGTTGTGCTGACCATGGAAGCATCACCAACCGCGACTCCAGAGAACATGTAGTTGAACCAATCACCCATTGGGATCATTTTGTTAGCAAATGTCAGTAATTCAGGGCACTCTTCTTGGGCAGCAGCGAGTTGATAAATTGTGTTGATTGGCATGAATTGAATACCAGTTTCCTCAAAGATAAAATCTTTGCCAATCCGCTCACAAACCTTCTCGTAAGAGACCAGATTGCGCGGATCCCGGTAGTGTCGGGGTGGAGTTAGGACAGGTTCTTGATCACGAATAAGAACATAATCGAGTCCCCATGAATCAGCGCTTAAACTAGCAATTGGTAAATTGAGTTGAGCTGCTTTACGAACACCAATCCGGAGTTCTTCGAGAATTTGTAGGACATCCCATCGGAGAGATCCCCCAATTGAGATGCCACCTGTTGGGAAACGGTGAATTTCTTCTAGCTGAAGTTGCCCTTGTTGGAAAATTCCAGCCATTACACGGGCACTTTCGGCACCACAATCAAGCGCAATGTAAGCTTGTTTTTGAATCATTTGTTAAAAATGGGAACGCTTCTTAAACTTGTTTGATCACTGGGACATAATTGATTGAAATTTCAAACAAGATTTATGAGGAGGTTTTATAAACTCGTTTTGCATTTTCAGAAAATAGTTTTTTTTGATCATCTGGACTGAATGATTTGGCTAAATCTCTGAATGCGTTAAAAAGTTTGCCTGCTGGCCAACCATCATTTAGTTCCACAGGAAAATTTGATGCAAAAAAACAGCGGTCAACCCCGAAGACATCGATAATTTTTGAAATAGTGTCCTCAATTAGGGAATTATTTTGCCAATCTTTATCAATATAGGAAAGCATTGAAATCTTGATAGAGCTGTGTGGTAAGTCAGCAAGGGCCTGTATCCCCTCCCAATAGGTTTTTCCAGAAGTTAAATCTTCAAGAGTTGGACTTCCAAGGTGACCAACCACCAACGGAATTTCATTGTTTTTTTCTGACAATTTCGCGGCCTGCTTCATTTGATGAGGGTTAATTTGCAGATCGAAGAGGAATTGAACTTCTTTAAGTTTTTCGAATCCTTTATGCCATGCTCCATTATCCAATAAATTTCCTAATCTCTCATTCCGGGGCCATGAAGGCTTATAATTCAAAATTTGACGAATCCCGATTACTCTGGGGTTTTGAGCGAGTTTGACTAGGTGTTTTGAAAAATTGGGATCTTCAAGGGCCAAAGTCGAAACAATATTATAATCATTTGATGACAAAGCAATTTGCTCCGATACCCATTTGGTCTCAGCTAAGCAGTGCTTAACATAGTCACCACCACTAAGTTCGACGTGGCAAACGCTTACTGCCTCGATAAAGACTCCTCCGGTTAATTGAAAACCAGAGGTTGTTAAATCTTTCTCAAAATCATGAATTCCATAAATTTCTCTATCATGTGGGGGGAAAAGAATTCTGCTGTCGTGTCCACTATTTGTGCTAGATGAAATATCCCAGATGTGAAAATGTGGATCCCAAAATTCCATTTTTTTCTCAATAAATTAGAAGGATTTTTTTTAAGATCGTTTGACTAGGTGGAAGGCTGGAGTATAGCCTGACTTCGAAATTTTGGAGGAAAAATCGGAGAGGGTATACCCCCCCGATAGTGGATAAGTTATTTGGAGGCAGCCTCAACGTTTGATTTGTCATACACCGAGAATGGGCCCATCAGTACCCTTAGTCCTTCTGCACGAGTTGGGTCTTTTTCCACTGTGTAGTAGCCCATCCGACCAGCTTTGAAGGTTTCCCCGGCAATGCCTTCCATTTGCCCTGTCGCAATTAGATAGGTTGCGTAATAGGAAAGGTAGCCAAGGTCAACGAAGCTCCAAAGTGCAAATTCTGGAGCACATCCGTTCATTGTGTAACTTAACATTTCAGCTGGTAATCCCAGTCCACTGGTCTTGATCTCATTACACAAACCCTCATCCTGCATAGCCTTTGCCGCTGCAGCGATTCCGACGGTCGTTGGGGCCATGATTAATTTTAGATTGGGGTATTTATCGACGAGTGCCAAAGCTTGATTATAACTCTTCTCTGACTGATCGTCGCCGTAAACAACATCAACCAAATTGAGGGCAGAATATTTTGAGGACTTTAGTGCTTCCTTCATCGCAGCAATCCAAGCATTCTGGTTGGCTGCATCTGGTGATGCGGACAAGACAGCAAAATCACCGCCCTCATCCCCCATGATGCTCAAAGCCATATCAGCCATCACTGTACCTGTCTCATTGAAGTCAACTTGAGCAATAAAAAGTTGTTCTCCCTCAGCGGAAGGGATTGGTGAGTCCCATGTTACCACAGTCATCCCTTTTTTTCGGGCCGATTCAGCTGCAGGTGCAATTTGGTCTCCAGCGTTATTAGAGATCATGATGCCATCTTGCCCCTGAGTTGTAGCTGTTGTCAGGATTTCAATTTGGCCAGCCACACTGTTTTCAGGTGTTGGCCCAAGAAATTCTAATTTTCCAGGATTTTGAAGCTCTTTGTGTGCTTCTTGTGCACCCTCGTTGGCCTGATCAAATACCAAAATTCCTAAAAACTTAGGCATTAGTACCAGATCCGCCTTCATCCCTTTCTTCGCGACAGTATGTGCCATCAGGATTCCGCTGGAAACCATCATTGCTGCTGTGGCGATGGCAAGAAATTTTTTTATCATGTGATTATCTCTTATTTGGAGTATTTGATTTACTTCTAATCGGTTAGATCAGTAGTCTTTGCATCAAGAGTGAGTTATGTCAAATCATAGGCTGACTTATGTAAGAATTTTATTTTGAGCGAGAAGCCTGAAAAGACTCCCAGTAAGTTTTCAGATTGGGGGCCATTGCTGAAAATATTAACAACATACCGATTACTCCAGTCTGAAGATGTCCTGTGATGTTATTCAAAGACATCCCGTTCCTAAGATAAAGCACGATCAGGATAGAAAGAATTACCCCATAGATTGACCCAGAACCACCAAAAATACTTACACCACCTAATAGTACCATCGTGATAATATCCAGTTCAAACCCAAGTCCCATATCTCCCCGAACTGAGCCAAGGCGAGCAGCGAACAAGATTCCAGCCATTGCTGAGATCAAACCTGACAGTGCGAAGAGGACCAGTTTAACGTGTGTGACATTAATTCCCGAGTATCGAGCCATGTCCTTATTGATCCCAATCACATAGACGTACCGACCAAAACCAGTGAATCTAAGTACTCCCACTGAAGCAATTATTAGAAAGAAAAAAATAATCATGGAAAGTGGAAATGGCCCCAAAATAGGCTGTTGGCCAAGTTCCTCAAACCAGCTTGGGAACACACGAATTGAGCGGTCTTCAACAACGACTCTAGCTAGGCCACGGAAGCCAATTAGCATCGCAAGGGTGACAACCAAAGAGGGCAGTTTCATGAAAGTAATCCAGAAGCCATTGAATAATCCCCCTGCAATACCAATCAATAAGCATGAAGCCAAGGCGGTTGCCATAGAAGCACCTGCATCGACCATCCACCCAAGAGCACATGCTGCAAGTCCCATCATTGACGCAACCGAGAGATCAATTTCTGCGTTAATGATGATGAAAGCCATGATCAAGGCTATGATGACCTTCTCAATCGATAGCGCAAAAAGATTGATCTGATTGTCAATACTTAGAAAAGCATCAGAATTCACTGCATTGACACTGATTGTCATTAAAAGGACTAAGCATAGAAAGCCTTCCCAGCTTCGCAAATGCTTCCAATAAGATTGCATTGATTTCCTATGTTTCTGGGGAACTTCGGGACTGTTTTCTGGCCCAGTACAGTTGGAAGCGCTTCATGATTACGCTGTCAGTTGCAACAGAAATTAAAATCAACAGTCCTAATAAAGCATCACGCCAAAATTCACTAATCTGAAGCCAGCGGATCAAACTATTTTCTAATAAATCTATGAGAACTGCACCCAAGAATGCACCAAAAGCGCTCCCAGAACCACCAAAAATGTTCACACCTCCAACAACAACAGCTGCAACTGATTTAAGTTCGAAGCCGATTCCAGCCACAAC
>DPLM01000169.1 GCA_003541985.1 Deltaproteobacteria bacterium
CGCAGATTAACCAGATATTTGACTGAAGTCCATTGGAAGAAGGTGTGATAATGTGGCACAGTATTTGGATGGAGCGGGATGATGCACCTATTCATCAATAGCCAACAACTGGTATCGTGGTCCCTTATTCTTTTGATTGTTCTGCCGTCGTGCTCGAGTAGTATTCTTATTTCTTCGTATCCAAGTGAAGCTGATGTTTTTACCAACGGAACTTTCGTAGGGAAAACACCGATACGCCACTGGGACAACGAACCCAGTGGAAGTATGCTGGATGTGAGGATGAAAAAAGATGGCTACGAAGACTTAACCGTTAAGATCGAAAAAAAAGGACGAGTCAACCTCAGAGCCTTAATGTGCTGGTGGATGTTAATTCCTTTAGGATGGGTGGAGAAGTACCCTGCTGGTTTCTACGGGCATTTACAACCCGTATCAAAGGAATATTCTCCACTACGTGTGGAAGTTCAGACGAAAGAGGCCTTAGGCTCGAATATTTTTGTTGTTGCTCTTGAGAATACTCCTTGTCATGGATCGTCAAACAAGTCCGTGCTGGAGGCATCTCTTGGTATTCGGTTGATGGAGAAGTTTCGTGTATTGGAACGTCAGGCCCTGGACATTGTAAGCTCAGAACAACAACGAAATATGACGGGACTCCATGATGAGTCCAGCATTGTGGATGCGGGAAAATTCTCTGGTGCTAAGGGAGTGGTAATGATCAGCCAATTGTGCGATGAAAGAGTGACTTTAACGTCCTTGCGCTACGTAGATTGTGAGAGTGGAGCACTGCACTGGGCTGTGCTGGCCGAAAACCAGAATATGGACGATATCGTTCGCGAATTATTCCATCACCTGGGCTCGTAACATTGATACGGTATTGTTTTTGCCTCACCTCGCATGAAATACCTTCTCAACTTCGCCATTGCTGTAGATATAAAAAAGCAACGTATTGGGTGTTGGTAGTCTTTCTCTCCCTGTACAATCTACTATTTTTAGCAACTCACGGGAATGGGCGTTTTCGTTTAATGCAGGACTAGGACTGTTTAATGGCAACTCGCAGTTGGATGTAAAAAAGTCCGCCACGCCCTGCTCTAAGTAGCAATTGAGGGAGATTTGGCAAGCGCCCGACCATGCGAAATTCAACGGATTGAGCAATCCAGATGATGAGCCAATACCTTCAATGATATCTGGAAAACTATTGATTTGATAGCGCTTACGCCATGTTCCAGAAACGTAAACAGAATCAATTGTGTGAATGACTAAGTTATAATCTGATGGTCCTCCGGGCGTTTGAAAATAATAGGGGTCCGGAACGGTGTCGCCCACGGTCAAGTTGAAATCATAGGCGAGGTATTCCTCGGACTCTGCTGAGGTGGGATTTGGCAAGACGAAGACCCTTTTGTTTTCCTCTCGGATTCCAATTATACCAACAGATGTTGAAAAGGATTCATTACACCACTGACCCAGATCTGTCCCTTGCTCGTACTCCGTAAATCGATTGAATTGCACGTATTCGGTTCCTCCTGAAGAGATGGTACCAACAACAGTATAAATATTTCGATAAGCCCACCAGCAGTCAAAATCTGTGCAACTGTGAACGTCTACCCAGATATCCGATGAGTCCACTGTCGAAATTATTGGTACATAAGCCTGTCCTACACTAGTGTTACTTACAAGGCAAACAGAGAAAAAAATGCAGAAGATTCTGGCCATTGAATGCAATTTAGTCAAGGGCAGCTTTGTTTTGATAACCTTACCATAACTGATAAATACTCGCAATCCATCGACTTTGATAGGAGGGTAGTTTCCGCAAGCTCCAACTGAAACGTAATTAAAATTGCTGTCAGTATTCATTTTAAGAAGTCCGGTCCTCTTGTCATAATGCTTGAAAAAGCCGAACAAGGAAACCTTGTGGCTTTAATGTCGATAAGAACCGTCTGGAGTTACTGCAGGCATGGAATAACGCGGATCTGTTAGCAGGCGGTAGATCGCTGTATCGGTGGTTGCCACCTTGTTTTTTGTGTTGAGAGTCCATTCGTGGCCAATTTCATGAAGGCGATTCTGTTGCACACCAATTACCGATGTAAGAGCCCAGTAGAGGTACTCGATGGTTTGGCATGAAGCGTAATCGCAGGTTTTATCTGTGTACGTGTACCAAGCCGTAGCGGGGTATTCTTCTGGGATCTCTTCAAAATATCCGCCACGAGCAAGGTCCATTGCAATGGCTAATTCAGACCCATGAGACTGACCAAACACATCGGGGTATGCCTTCGAAAGACCGGCGTGGTGCACAAGGTGAAGAACTTCTTCCAGCGATGCATCAAACTGACCGGTTTGTCCTTCAATTACATAGTTGGGCATGATCTCGTCATTGCCCAAATCTTGACCGATACGATCGGGTACAAAGCTCCGAAATAAGTCTAGTGGTGTATTCCATAATACCAGGTAGGCTTTGTTCTCGTGGAGTTTGGCTAAGACATTTAAATCGTCCACTTCACCATCTTCGTTGTTATCGAGATACTGTGCCAAAACATTGGCCACATGCAGCAGTTTCGTGTCGTTCACCTTCGAGCTCGCATAAACATCCACACCAAAGACGACGACCTTTCTTTTGAATCGTTTTGTCCCCCGGTCAGAATTAGCTACAATGTTAAAATGAGGATCATCGCCGGGTTCGATGAATGCCAAATGGTCATTGTTGCAACCGCAGGCTAATGTTGTAAAAGAAATAAGGGTGAAGAAGTATTTCATGCGCTTGATTCCAACGATTTGCAAGGGCTTACTAAAAGTTTTTCGTGGCCTGACTCATAGAAGCAACAGTGGCTGATGGTTTTCGGCTTCGACCCTGACCGATTTGGATTGCACAAATTCGTGCGGTCACAATATCATTTGCATTCGGGTGTCGGCTCGATCGTATATGCAATCAGTTGGCATTGGAATGGTCTTAAAACCAAATTTCTTGTAGAGGTGCAATGCACTTTGCAGGGAGCTATGTGAGTACAGTTCAATTGTTTGCACCTCACGTTGTCGGCACAGACCTATAATGAACTCCATCATCTGGTGGCCAAACCCCAGACCGCGGTGTCTATTGTGAACCGCCATTTTGTTGAGTTCTATAATCGATTCTCCTCTTGGTGTTAGGGCAAACGTAGCGATGGCCTTTCCCGCCAAAAGTCCAAAATAAACGTCACCGCCAGGTTCTAGCACCATTTTTTCTGGATTGGATAGAACTTCAAGATCATAAGGTTCTATAAGGAAATGGTCTTCCAGCCATGCCTTGTTCAGCTCAAAAAAAACCTTTCGGTAGGTCGGCTCGAAAGGGATAAATTTTAGGGATTTCGCTCGTTCGTTCATAAGGTTAAATCTGTTGGATGAGGTTCGTCTCCTCGCAGTTTGGGTAGGATAGGCGTCTATCCCCTAGTCTCAACAAGCGTGTCAGGTTTTCGAATGTTGCATCTAAGACAGAGAATCCATTTAATACAGATGAAGTCAAAGTTCGATGTTGATGTGCAAATGGAGGCTTTGCCTTTTTACTTTCATTGATCATTATTAAGTTGTTCTTTCTCACCATGGCAGAGGTGACGGATGCTCAAATAGGAAGCCACTTTATATATTGGGTTGAGGTTCTCTGTACTTATATTTATCATTGGATAATGTGGTCAAGTCGAAACGTATTTGTAAATGTCTTTTTATGTGCTGGGCTCATAGTTATTTGCACTCGATGCAAACAGGACTGCGAGCTCATTATGATGGAATGTGAACTGATTCCTGATAGCGGTCCATGTGAAGCGGCCATAACGAAGTACTACTTTGATTCTGTTGACGAAGTGTGCAAGGCATTTGTCTGGGGCGGCTGTGAGGGGACTGTTCCTTTTGATTCGATGGAGGAATGTCAGCAATGTGAATGCCGCTGATATTGCAGATTAAGGTGATAAACGTGGTGTGATTCTTTCGTTAAGATGCACTGAATTTGAATTTTAAGAGGTTCATATTTAGGCTAAATTCCTATCGCAAAGGTGATTGTAAAAGGGCGCGCTGTGAATAATTTACTCCTGTCTGAATGTGACGTAAGATTTGATAACATTACTTTCCAAGTATGAAGAATAAACTTTTTTGCTTTGTCATCTGGTTACCGCTTCTGTTGATTTCTTGCACAGTTGCTCAGCCCGGTACGATTTATGTAAAACAGCGCTTGGGAAAGCTCGACCCAAGAACTCGAATTGACGGGTTAATCTTGGTCAATCCATTGACGACGAAATTGATCGATTTGCCGACTCGCACTACCACAGGAGAGTTGCGGCTGAGCTTGCCCTCGAAGGAAGGGCTGAATGTGCTGACGGAAGTGTCCATATTATTCAAGATTAAGCCCAAAGAGGTGCTAAATATTATTCAGAATCTCGGTGCCGAAAGCGATTACTCGCTCGTTATCAAAAATACATTCCGGTCTGCTGCTGCTGATATCACTGCGAAGTACCTCGCAAAAGATATGCACTCCGGCAAGCGGGATGAAATTGAATTGGAAGTACGAGAAAAAATGGCTGAAACATTGGCTCCGCGAGGTATTGATATTGAAGCGGTTCTGCTTAAAAGCATTGAATTACCAACGGAGCTTTATGCCGCTGTAGAGAATAAGCTCAAAGCTGAACAAGAGGCGCAGCGTATGGAATTTGTTCTTCAAACGGCGCGGCAAGAGGCCGAGAAAAAGCGGATTGAGGCCGAAGGCATTCGTGATGCTCAAATAATCATTCAGGAAGGTATGACGGATAACAATATTGCTTGGCGCAGTTTGGAGGTTCTACAAGAACTGGCCGCTTCGCCGAATGCGAAACTCATCATTACCGATGGTCAAGCACCGGTTTTAATAAACGAATGAAGCTTTAATCTTATCGTTGTGACCAATGACAATGACCCTTGTCAAGGGCCATAGGCTGACTTGGTATTTGAATGTCTTGTAACGTCGAGCAGTAGATATGTTGAGTTCAGATAACACCCGCAGATAAGCGGGCTAATTCATGACAAGTTGAGCTTTGTGGATGCAGGTAGTTTATCTCCCACAAGGAAAGAGGTCATGGTACATGAGGTTTGCGACCATAAAGCAGCTACAACATCCTTCCGTTTTGTGGAGTGCGAAAGCTGAGCTCCGCAATGTGCTATGCTAACTAAAAACAATGATTTCAACGATAGCACTCGATTATTATGCGATTGTCTGAAATCATTAAATATCAATTAGTGGCGGCCAAAGCCACGGGTGTCACTTTTGATTCAAAGATTTATTTCTCCTTGGCATTGGAATGGATACAAAGGTTTAGGTCTTAATTTTAATCCCTGTTGACCACGCCTGACCCATGCGCTTAACAGTGTCCATTGTTTTTTCAATTTATAGTGTGATCATCAATGCCCAAGATTGTGAAGATCTGCAGTTGCATGGGCTCTGGCTCGACCCTTTTAATGACCAAAAAATCAACCTCCTCTGCTCGAACCTTTCATCCGATGAAATTTACAGTTATCCGCATTGGATTGCCAAAGATGAGGATGGAAATGTGATTTCCGAAGAAGAAGTAATGTACTTCGGAATCGCAGGTTCATCCTATCATGTAATGGATGCGTTTGAGCCATGGCAAGATGCTAATGCATCTGTTGATTTGATTCTCGAGCTGTGGACTGGTTTTGGAGAACAAATGGCTTGTTCAGTACCCTGGATTTTTAATCCGACCGAACTGCTTTGGACAGGTACTGGGATTGGGGGGTGTTTTCCTGTTACGTTCAATGCATATGCATACGGCTCTGCATCATCTTCGTTGAGTTTAAGTCTAGTTGATGGTGCTGGTAATACTGTTCTATCGCAATTGATGGTCTTCGATGAAAGCACAGGCTATCAGAGTACATCCGATTCCTTATGCATAGCTCAGGATGAATGTTACCTGCTAACCCTGAGTAGCGATGCGTTAGAAAACATTTCGATAGAATTGGTTGATCCTAGTGAATTTTCCTCGTGGAATATGAGTCACTGGACTTTTCAGATGAACGAAAAGACTTTGACGGAGTTAGACACCACATTTCAGCTTGACTTGTACGGTGGTGATTGTACTAATCTGTTGATAGCCGAGGAGATTCGTCCCATTTTCAACGCATATCCGAATCCTTCGAATGGACTGGTTCAAATCAACCCAGGTGTCTCAATGGAAGGAGGTCGCTACTACTTATTTGAATCTGGTGGGAGGCTTGTCCGTGAAGATGTG
>DPLM01000369.1 GCA_003541985.1 Deltaproteobacteria bacterium
TGCATGTGCATCAGGGACAAGCGATCCACATGGTGAATAAGGTCATCCGTAAACCGAGTGACTTCAATGGTACCAAGATGCGTATTCCAACCAGGACAGGCGCCTGGGTTTTGGAAGCAATGGGAGCAGCTCCTGTTTCAATGCCCGTTCCTGGTCTGCCACAAGCTCTCTCCAAGAAAGTTGTTGACGGTGCTTTGATTCCTTGGGAAATCATACCGCCACTCAAACTTCAGGATATGACGAAGTACCAAATTGAGGGTGAGAATATGACTCGTTTTGGTACAACGACCTTCCAAGTGTCCATGAACGAAGGTACTTGGGATAATTTGCCAGGAGATATTCAGGACGCCTTCATGCAAGCCTCTAACAAAGCTTGGGTCCGTGAAGTTGGTGAAGTTTGGCACCGTACAGATATCGGTGGTATTGGTGTAGCTACCAAGGCTGGTAATGAACACATAACCCTGAGTGCAGCAGAAACTGCTGAATTCAAGAAAGTGCTGGAGCCTGTTGTCGATCGCTGGGTGAAGGAAGTCAGTGGTGCGGGAATTGATGGTAATAGCCTTGTCAGTAAGGCACGTGAACTGGTTGCCAAGTATTCCAAGTGACTGCTAAGATCGTTGAAGATTTTCCGGAGTTTCCAAGATGGTAAAATGGGCTTCGAAACTTATTGTGGGTTGGGCCCTTGTTGGTGGGGTAATTTTGCTACTGCTGGTTATAATGACTACCTACAGTGCAGCAGCAGGTTTTTTGATTGCTACTCCATTTCCGGGTGATTTTGAACTGACTGAAATGGGTGTGGGGGTCGCTTCATTTGCATTCCTTCCATACTGCCAACTGACTTTCGCGAATGTCTCTGCGGATGTCTTCACGGCTAAAATGAAACCTGCAAAGGTTCGATTATTAAGCCGAGTTGGATCTTTGATTGCTGCAGCCTTCAGCATTCTGTTGATATGGCGCATGTACGCAGGATTGCTGGATTATCAGATGTATCTGGAAACAACGACAATCCTACAGGTGCCGATCTGGTACGCGTTTGTCCCATCAATTTTCTCTCTTCTACTTCTACTGCTGGCAGCTTTAATTACCTTTGTTCATCCGGATGGAGTACCTGAACCATCTTTAATTCCCCAGTAATAACTTGACCATGTCATACGAATTACTCGTTGGATTGGCTGGCCTTGCAGGGTTGTTACTATTGATCGTAATGCGAATACCGATTGCGTATGCCATGATCGTCACCGGAGGAATTGGAGTAACAATCCTGAACGGGCCACTGATCTTCATGTCTCAATTAAAGGATCTTGCCTACATTCAGTTTTCCATTTACGACCTATCTGTGATTCCCATGTTTGTGTTGATGGGAAATTTAGCAACGAAGTCGGGTCTATCACGAGAGCTTTTCCAAGCGGCGAATGCCTGGGTTGGCTGGGTTCGAGGAGGCGTTGCCATGTCTGCGATCATCGCATGTGCTGGTTTTGGTGCTGTTTGCGGGTCCTCATTGGCCACAGCCTCCACGATGGGGAAAGTGGCTCTGCCAGAGCTTCGCAGCTATAAATACAGTGGTTCCTTGGCAACGGGAACCTTAGCTGCCGGGGGTGTCCTTGGAATATTGATTCCACCATCAGTCGTTCTGGTTGTCTATGCGATCATAGTGGAAGCAAACATCATCTCGATGTTTATGGCTGCGATGATTCCTGGTTTGTTGGCGGTGGGTCTCTTTTTGCTAACAATCGCAATCTACGTTCGCTTCTTTCCTGAGTCAGGGCCTTCTCGTGAGCCAATGGATCGCCAGGAGTTCTGGCTTGCTACTCTGGGTGTCTTACCAGTTTTAGCGATCTTTATCGCAGTGATTGGAGGCATCTATTTTGGTTTGTTCAATCCCACTCCAGCCGCAGCAGCAGGGGTTTTCCTGGTAGGAGTACTGGGAATCTATCGAGGTCTGATCAAGATCCCACAACTCAAAGTAGCCTTGTTAGAGACGGCCAAGACTTCTGGCATGATCTATTTGATTCTGCTGGGGGCTGAGATGCTCAAAATCTTCATGTCTCGTGGGGGTGTTCCCCAGGCAGCTGTTGTGATTATGCAATCATTGAGATTGGATCCGATCACGATTCTTCTGCTGATGCTACTCTCATTGATCATCCTAGGATGTCTCATGGATTCATTGTCCATGATCTTACTGGCGATTCCTTTTTTCTGGCCCGTAATCGATGGTCTCGACTTTGGTCTGGGTCCGGAAGAACTGAAAATCTGGTTTGGAATCCTAGCGCTGATTGTTGTGGAGCTTGGTTTGATCACTCCACCTGTGGGGATGAATGTTTTTGTGATCCATGCGTTGGCGAAGGATATTCCTATGAGTGAGACATTTAAAGGAGTCATACCTTTCTTCGGGGCAGAACTTTTCAGAGTCCTACTTCTGGTGGCATTTCCTGGTATTGTTCTGTGGCTCCCACGTCTACTCTCCGGGTAAATCAATGAAGCTGAATTATAGTGTGCTCGGAGCAGGAGCTATGGGTTCAGTTTTTGGCGCAAGACTCGCTCTAAAAGGGCACTTTGTCGAGCTACTCAATCGAACTCCTGATCACGCTAAGGCAATCAAAGAGCAGGGTGGATTGATCTGTCACTTGGACCAACAGAAGCACCTGATCCTTCTACAAGCCGATTTGGTTGTTAGGGCTAAAGCCGTGGACATGGTTTTTATTTTCACTAAGACTCATTAAATTAAAGAAGCACTGGGGAATTTGCTTT
>DPLM01000183.1:0-235 GCA_003541985.1 Deltaproteobacteria bacterium
TCCTTCGATATCCATTCCCAAAGAGAGTTTCATCTGACTTAGTATGGCCTTAATTTCATTCAGGGATTTTCGACCAAAGTTTTTCATTTGGAGCAGCTCATTTTCGCTTCGTTGAACCAATTCTCCAATGAAGTCAATCTTGGCATTCTGAAGGCAATTGATAGAGCGTACTGAAAGCTCTAACTCGCTCACAGGACGATATAAGTCTGGAGACAATGGCATTGGCTCGTCTGAG
>DPLM01000183.1:553-4051 GCA_003541985.1 Deltaproteobacteria bacterium
GCATTGGCTCGTCTGAGACTTGGCGATGCATAGGGATCGCTGAGATATTTTCGTCAAAATGGATGAAAAGTCCTAATTGCTTTTTGAGTACCCGAGCGGCCCGAGCTAGACTATCCTGGGGACTGATTGTCCCGGAAGTCCATATCTCAAAAATTAGGCGGTCGTAATCTGTCCTTTGATCTACGCGAGCGTTTTCCACCTCATATCGAATTTCTCTAATTGGAGAATGATATGAATCCAGATAAAGCGTTCCTCTGGGCAATTTCAGCTTCTCATTTTCTTCTGCGGTTATGTACCCTAGACCCAAGTTAATATACAATTTCATTTGAAGGCTAACTCCTTCTTCAAGTTGAACAATTTGTTTACTTGGATTGCGGACTTTGATTTCCCCATTTGTGGACAGGTCACTCCCAAACAGTTGCCCACCCGGAGCAATTGTTAAATCAAGCTCAATAATACCTTCTTCCTGATGAATGATTTCAACTTCCTTTAAATTGAGAAGTAAATTCATCAATCCACCTTGGATGCCTACAACATCATCAGTAGGCTTTTTCACTCCATCAATCTTCACAGCAACAATCGCACTACCATTCATGGATGCGTGCAGTGTCTTGCGAAGCGAATGGCCCAAAGTGACGGCATACCCTTGCTCTAATGGTTCAATCGTAAATCTTCCGTAGGATGGAGTCAGGGTTCGGTGATCGACCCTCATTCTGCTCGGCATCGCAAGGTTGGTCCAATTCTGGACATAGATTTCAGGTGCTTGGTGACTCTGGGGCAGGCTGACCTCAGACAAAAGCTTGAGGTTGCTCATATTTCTCCGTAGGGCAAGGGCGGAAAGAAAATGAAGCCAAATCATTGCAAAACTTGTTTGGTGCGCTACTTCGATTTAGAAAAGCTGTGCATTGAGTTAGGCTGATGTGATGAAAGCGAGTGTGTCTCCTAAAGGGATTTAATTCAATGTGTTAGAAAATTAACATTTCAATATAAATTCATTTATTTAGTCTGTCAAGAACATGGAAACCAGATAGAAAGTCTGTTCAACTTTAAAACTCTTTGAAAGGAGGAAGTCCATGCCAATCGAATCAGAAAGAGTAGAATACAGTGCTGGCTCAACAGTGATGAAAAGCTTTATTTCAAAACCAGAAAAGGTGGATTTTTCTCATCCAGGTGTACTAGTTTTTCCTGAATGGTGGGGTCTTACAGATTATCTTGAGCTCAGAGCCCAAAAGTTAGCTGAGCTTGGTTATGTTGCTATGGCGGTTGATATGTATGGGGAAGGTAAAATCGCATCCAACCCGGCAGATGCCGGTTCATTGATGAATGGCGTCCTCAGCAAAATGCAGGAGGGTGAAGCAAGGGTACTTGCTGCAATGGAGTTTCTCAAAGATCAGGATGAAGTAGATGCCAACCGATTAGGGGCGATTGGATATTGTTTTGGAGGAGCAATTGTTTTACATGCAGCTAGAAAAGGGTGGCCACTGCGTGCAGTTGCAAGTTTCCATGGCGCTTTGGGGCCCAATCATCAGGCGGAATCAGGAGATGTTCAAACAAAAATTCTGGTTTGTCACGGGGAAGCGGATGCAATGGTGACTTCTGATAATGTGCTGGAATTTAGCAGAGAAATGGATCGTCTCGGTGCTGAATATGTAATCAAAACCTACCCTGATGCACTTCATGGTTTCACAAATCCAGCAACTACAGCGTTAGGCCAAAAATATGGGATCCCCGTTGGTTACAATGAGGCAGCTGACCTTCAATCCTGGGAAGAACTCAAAGATTTTTTGGGCGAACACTTATAAATTTTTTTTAAAACAGGCCCCTAAAGGCTTTACTTGTATGGTAGTCCGATGGTTTCTCTCTCAATCAGAAGGGTTTTTAAAACTTTGATTTGACCATTCTTTGAGTTTGTTTCACCCAGAAGGCTCATAATCATTTCACAGGCGATTTTTCCGGCCTCAGTAGTTTCATTCGATACACTTGTTAGCGGAGGGTTTGTATAAGGAGAAATTGAATTGTCGCATCCAACGATGCTGAAAGAGTTTGGTACCTTCAGAGCCCGTGAATTGAGTTCAGTCATAATTCCGTGAGCAATCAGATCATTGAACGCAATCGCTCCTGTGACTCCGCTACTTATCATCTTATCCACAACGGCTTGACCTGATTCCAATGAGGGTTTCTCAGTCGGAATAATGACGAGCCGTAACCCCAGCTCATTCGTTAGTTCAGAAATTGATGCCTGTCTTTGCTTGTTGGTCCATGTCACTGAAGGCCCACTTAAGTACGCGATTTCCTCATGACCTTGGTCAGCCAACAATCTCACCGCCTGCTTTAAACTTGACCCTGCATCAATCAAAACTCTTGGAATCCTTTGAACATCCCGGTTTACTAGAACTATTGGAATTTTTTCTGCGAACCCTTGTAAGCGTTCTTCTGGCATTCGAGAGGAAATTAGAATGACTCCCTCCACTTTTCCGGCAAATCGTTCAATTAATTTTTCTTCTTTCAGTCCGCTTTCTTCAAAATCAGCCAAGAATACGCAATAGTCCAAATTTTCTGCGGCTAATTGAGCAGATCGAATCATAGGGGGAAAATAAGGGTTTGCCACATCCGGAACCAAGAAAGCAATGTTCCCTGTTTTCCCTGTACTTAGCGCTCTTGCGCTGGAATTTAGAACGTAACCGAGCTCTTCCGCAACTTTTCTAATCTTTATAACAGTCGATGCATTCAAAAGCTCGGGCCGAGTGAATGCTCGGGAAACACTCGAGCGGGCGACACCAGCTCGTTCAGCAATTTGTGAAATTGTGGGGACCTTAGACTTTGAAGACATCTGTCCTTAGATTTGGAGCAAAAGTTTTCTCAATCATATTTCTCTTCTTTCGCAAGTCAAACTGTTGACATGCAACCGGTTGCACGGTATGGTTCGACACTTTCAAAAATCCTCAATCAAAATGCTTAGTTACTTAAGGTTTGATGGCAAAAAAACAAATAGTTGGCCTGATCGGTTTAGGAGATATGGGCAGTGGCATGGCCAAGAATTTAATCAACAAGGGCTTCCAAACCTATGGCTTTGACCTCAGTCCACAACGTTTGGCAGCTTTTCGCGAGCTTGGGGGCAATTGTGTGGCTGATCCCCTAGAAATGGGTTCTTTGGTGGATGTCGTCTTCATCATGGTAATGAACGGTGGGCAGGTGGAGGATGTAATTTTTGGTAACCGTGGTCTGATTCATTCGATGCAACCAAGCTCAGGGATCGTCGTAACAGCCACCATCAAGGCTTCGGAAATTCGATCAGTTGCAAAGCAAATGGAGGGAAGCAAAATCCAGTTGATTGATTCCCCAGTAAGCGGTGGATTCCCCGGGGCACAAGGAGGTACCTTGACCATGATGGCCGCAGGTTCAGAGGATTCATTGAATCAATTTGCTCCTGTGATGGGAGCTATAAGCAAAACGATACATCGGGTAGGTTCTGAAGCTGGTATGGGCCAGACAGTAAAG
>DPLM01000013.1:0-4535 GCA_003541985.1 Deltaproteobacteria bacterium
CAACCGAAGTCTCCCAGTCCTCTATCTGATCCCACAGGGTATCGCAAAGAGCAAGAACGAGTTCGTGCTGAATATGCGAAGGCTTACCGCAATTTCTTCAAGGAGAATTGTCCACAAAACGGAGTTCCTGCTCGTTTTACAGTACATGTTGTCGACTTCCCAGATGAAGCAGCTTCCTATGAATTTTATGGTGTAGGTCTTTTGCAACAGGATGATGGTTGAGAAAATTTTGAGAGAAACAGCCTTGATATAATGAACATTTATCAAAGCTAAAAATATTTGTTCCCAGAAAGGAATCCATGAGTTCAAATTATAAATCGCTTGGGATTCGGCCTATTGTTAACGCGAATGCCACTCTTACTAAACTCGGTGGTTCACTGATGCCTGCAGAGGTTCGTCAAGTGATGCAGGATGCTGCTCAATCATTCGTTGACATGCATGATCTTCAACAGAAAGTTGGGGGTCGCTTGGCAGAAATAACGCGGAATGAAGCTGCCTTTGTTAGTTGTGGGGCTGCGACAGGGTTGCTGCTGGCAACAGCGGCATGCATCCAAAAAGCTTCTGGAGCAACCTATGAAAACTTTCCTAATCCACCAGAAACTCAGAATGAAGTCATCGTTCAAAGAATGCATCGGAATCCATACGATTATGCGGTAAGACAGGCTGGAGCTTCATTGGTTGAAATTGGGACAATGAACGGCACTTCCCCAGATGACTTGGAAAACGCCTACAGTTCTTCGACGGTTGCTATTTTCTGGTTCCAGGGTGACATGAATCAGCCATATGAACTCTCTTTGAAAGATGTAATTCAATCCGCTAAAAAGCATGGTGTGCCAGTCATTGTAGATGGAGCTGCGCAGTTGCCCCCTGCCAGCAATCTGTGGAATTTCACTCAACAAGGGGCAGACCTAGCAATTTTTAGCGGTGGCAAGGACTTGTCAGGTCCACAGGCATCCGGACTAGTAGTTGGAAAGTGGGAATGGATCGAGCGGCTCAGGGTCTTGGGTGCCCCCAATCACGGTGTTGGGAGACCTATGAAGGTTGGTAAGGAAGAAATGATGGGCCTCTTAGCGGCAGTGGAGCGCTATGTAAGCCTTGACCACGATCATTTGCTAGAAGTTTATGAGCAGCGTGTCCAGATCTGGATACAAGGATTGAATGGAAAAGGTGGACTCTCGGCCAAAAGAGATTATCCCAATGAAGCAGGACAACCGGTCCCAAGAGCTTTGGTTCAGCTTCCAGACAAGTTACCAAAAGATCAACTAGTTGCCCAGTTAATGGATAGCGAACCTGCTGTTTCTGTTGCTCCCTCTGAGGCACTGAATGCCATCCTTCTCAATCCAATGACGGTTAGCGATGAAGAGACGCAGATTGTCTTGGATCAGATTCTTAGTCTAATCTATTAGATTTCTTGCTCATTTTACCGTTAGTTTCAAGAATTGATGTTTATAAGATAAAAGGAGTTCTGTGCCTAAACCAAATTTGTCGGCTCATGGTACGCAAGTAGTCAAACCAGATGACTTTGATCAGTTTTGGCAGGAAATTATGGATGAAGCGGACTCAATTCCATTGAACGCTTCGATTGAATTGGATCCTTTACGCTCAAGCAAAGAAGTGGAAGTGTTTGAGGTCGAGTACGACAGCCTCGATGGTCTGCGGATCGCCGGCTGGTATTGTCTACCCAAAGAAAGAACCAAGCCGCTTCCAGCCCGAGTTTTCTATCCTGGCTACATCAGTGAGCCAACCTTGCCAAAATCTCACGCTGCCCAAGGTTATGCGACCTTTGGTGCTGCTCCACGAGGCAAGTTACGGAGCAATGGTGAATTCAACCCTGGATATCCTGGATTATTGACCCACAACATCAAAGATCGAAACACATATGGTTACAAAGGATTTTACATTGATGCGGTGAGAGTTATTGATTTTCTAATCGAGCAACCTGAGGTTGACTCTGACCGCATTGGAATTCAAGGAAGTAGCCAGGGGGGAGCCTTGACCCTTGTGGTGGCTGCACTCCGCCAACAAATTCAAGCTGCTTCTGCTGGAGCACCTTATCTTGCTGGAGTTGTGGATGCTTTTAAACTGACCCGAACGTATCCATATGAGGAGATCAACGATTATCTTGGAATTTATCCTGACCAGTGGGCAGATATAGTTAGTACTTGGAATTATTATGACTGTATCAATTTTGCGGAGCGGATTCGATGTCCCATCATCGTCTACATTGGTCTTCAAGACGATGTCTGCCCTCCAGAGACCGCCTATCCACTGATGGAAAAGATCAATTCGTCTGCCAAGAAGCTCTATGAATACGAAGGGCATGGCCATGACGCTAATCATCATGAGCATGATCATGTGGTAGATGCTTTTTTTGACAAACAGTTAAAAACAGCTCGTTCTTGAGTCACCAAGCTCTGAAAATATAAGGAATTATGAAACCCAAAGACTTTGACCAATTCTGGGCTTGTATTGAAAACGACTTGAGTGCAGTGGTTCTGGATCCAGAATTGAGAGAACTTTTCATTCGCAGCAAACCCGAATTCAACGTGTACGGCTTGTGGCTGTCCAGTTTAAAAGGTTATCGAATATTTGCTTACTACAGTGTACCAAGGGGTGAAGGACCGTTCCCAGTCATTTACCATCTCCCAAATTATGGGAGTGTGGTCCATATTCCACCTTTTGAAGAACGTTGCAAATATATCTGTGTAGCTTTGTGCCACCGAGGCCAACGACTCTCTGATCAGCCATTTGCAGCTTCATATCCCGGTTTGTTGACTATGGGGATTGAAGCTGCGGATTCTTATATTTACAGAGATATAGCCGGAGATTGCTTATCCGTCATGGACTTTTTGAAAGGTCGTGAAGAAGTGGATACGGGAAGAATATGTTTATTAGGTGGTGAATTAGCGCTTTGGACGGCGGCTCGTAGGTCTGAAGCAGCCGCACTCCACTATACTCCCGCACTTCATTACAACTCCCTAAAGAGGGCATCCCAGACCAGTAATTATCCACTGGAAGAGTTTAACGATCACTTGCGAGGCTCAACGGCCTCTCGCGTTTCTGTGGAGACAACCCTATCTTATTTCGAGCCAGTCTATCATGCTCCCAAAGTTCAAATACCAACCATGTTAGTTGAGGATTCTGTGGGATCCTGTGAGGATCTAGTGAATGCTTTTGCTGGGCCTGTTCTGAGAGTACCTTTTCAACATTCAAGTTATCGAGATGGTGTTCGACAAGCAAAATGGATTGCAGACAAACTTGATAGTGGCCTGCCAATCCTGCCAGCACATTGGTGCTAAATTTTGATGCCAAACAAAATTTCACTGCAATCGTAAACCACACTCTGCGTGATGAATTCCCTGCACGGCAAGCAGTGGATGAATCAATTTAGTTAGATTTAGACTATCTCCAAGGCTATCTTTGACAGAAGTGTTTGTTTGATCTACACGGAACACGGTTAGGTCAGCTTTCTGTCCGACTGTCAGCCAATCATCACTTTTTGTTGGGTCTAAAAAGGCGGAGGGTCTGGTTGAGCCCGCGGCAATTACCTTCTCCAGTGGCATCCCCAGATTCAAAAGCTTTGAAAAGGTGGTTGGTAGGTCGTAGGCTGGGCCCTTGATGCTGTTTCGGTGCAGGTCGGTGCTGATCAAATCTGTTTCGATTCCATTATCTCTCGCGAAGCGCATGACCTTGAAAGAAAAAGAGGCTGCACCATGCCCAACGTCAAGCAAAACACCTCTTGCTCGGGCTTCGTGGACGGCAGCAAGGGACCTTTGGTCTTCCATGAGATTGCCACCAGGTTTCCCATGAAAGGCATGGGTGACAACATCTCCTTCCTCGAGAAGATCAAGAACGTCTTCAAGCAAGGGTGGTGGTTCGCCCACATGAACGATCAATGGCAACCCTGCTACACGGGCTACCTTCCTCGCCACTCGAACCGCTTCAGCACCCAAGTCTCCAGTGATGACATGACTAGCTCTGCACTTAACCCCGCGAATTAGGTCCGGATAATTTTCAATTGTCTTTAAAGTTCTTTCAACATTAACTGAACGGAATCCAAGGGAAAGTTCACTTATTCGATTGCAGGCGACAAGTCCGATGCTACCAATATTCAAGAAAGCAAAAAGCCTCTCTTTGGCCTGTTTCGCAATAAATTCTGAAAACCCAACAAAGTTGGCTTCCCCAGCAGATCCACAATCAACTAAAGTTGTCACTCCAGTCTCAAGTCCCGCCTGTTCAGGCCGGATGGAAATGTCGGTCGCTCCAAAATAGACGTGAACGTGAAGATCAATCCAACCTCTTGAAATCATTGCATTTTCAAATGTATACTCTTTATGGCCTTTTGGGTTGTCCAATTGAAGTCCAAGTCTAGTGATTTTGCCTTCTTCGATTTCAAGATCGATTAATTGTGATTCTGTATTTGAGTTGTTTAAAGGGGTGACGTTGCGGATGATCATGTTGAATCCAATTTCAAAAGATTTCAAAAAACTTTAAAAATATAGCCATTCAATTTAAGGATTGTGTCCAAGGTAGTT
>DPLM01000013.1:4876-6639 GCA_003541985.1 Deltaproteobacteria bacterium
GGTAGTTAAGTTGCAAATTCGAATATTGCATCAAAAATTTAGACTAAGATCACGAAGTGCCCCTAAAAGTCATTCCCTTTAATCCCAAATTAATAGATTTTGTTGCAAAGGTAGAAGGTATCTCACTTGGAGAACCATTGGCAGTCAAAAGTGTGGAAGCCATCTTCAACGCTTTGGATCGATTCGCAGTACTAGTTTTTCCAAATCAAGTATTGACAGATGAACAGCACATTCGTTTCAGTCGTTACTTCGGTGACTTGGAGTTAGCTACTGGCGATTACATGAAGCAAGATGACCGACGATTGCAGATGGAATTAAATGACATTTCCAATCTTGATCGTAAAGGAGGAAAAATAGAAGCTGCTGATGTCAAGAGGCTGTTTTCCCTTGGGAATATGCTTTGGCATTCAGACAGTTCGTTCAAGGCTATTCCGGCACAATATTCAATCCTTTCTGCCAAGATCATCCCTACTACTGAAGGGGATACAGAGTTTGCAGACATGAGAGCTGCTTGGAAGGCATTAGATGAAAAAACTCAACAGAAATGTCTTGGCCAAGTAACTCTTCACAGTCAACTCTACTCTAGGGGAGAACTTGGATTTACGGAATTCCGGGAAGATCAGCAGGAAGCAATGGTTCCAGTTAGGCAGGCTCTTGTTCGAAGTCACCCCAGGACAAAGAAAATTTCACTGTATCTTTCTGCACATGCAGGCATGATCGAAGGTTGGACAATTCCAGAAGCCAGGATCTTTCTAAAGCGACTGTCCGAACACGCTACCCAGCGAGAGTTTGTTTATAGACATAAGTGGAGAGTAAATGACTTAGTGATCTGGGACAATCAAGCTACAATGCACCGTGCGATGGGCTTTGATAACAAACAAGTTCGCGATATGAGGCGCACAACAATTGCGGGTAATATCTCCTCCCTCAAGGATATGCCTTCTTAAAAGTCATGGAAAGAAAAGCGGAATGAAAAGTTAGGAGAAAATAATTAATTTAGATACAAAATGATAAGTAATGAAATAAAGCAATTTGTTATCAACTATTTAATTTTTAACATAAACCCATTTTCTAGAGTCTGCAGCTTCTAAGATTGCATCTGCCACGGCCTGTGCACGCATCCCATGAAAGAAAGATGGAATGCACTCTCTATCCTCTCGAATGGCTCTGATAAACTCCCAAGCTTGATCGTATCTAAAGCAAACAAGCTTATCACCCTCCAATGGATTTCGTGGTGAATCCAATTGTTTCAAGAATTCATCGGGGACAGGTTGAGTTTGATAGGTTTTTCCGCGACTACTGAAAAGGATTTGGTGGGGATTATGTAGCTGATAAACTACAGAAGCTTCTGTACCGTTCAACTCTGCTTGATCGTGGTCCCCTCTTGGTCCAAAGCCTTTAGTGAGCTTTCCCATTTCAAATACGCCTGTTGCACCATTCTCAAATTGGGCGATCCAGGCAACCCAATCCTCTACGTCCTGAGGTGGACAAGGTTTTCCACTTTTCGTAAGTTCCCGAGTTGCCCATTGTTTTGTGTGGGCGCACAACGAAGTGATAGGTCCTAGCAGATCTTCAGCAAAATCAATTCGGTGAATGCCCATGTCTCCTAGTTCACCTGAGCCAGCCTGTTGATAATACTGGCGCCAGCCAATCGCTCTTTCGCCCCAGTCCTGCAGACGTTGGAATCTCGCATGACGAATCTCGCCTAGTGCACCAGTGCGCACCAAATGACGTATGTAGTTCATCGCAGGAACAAATCGATA
>DPLM01000144.1:0-2795 GCA_003541985.1 Deltaproteobacteria bacterium
TGACCTTTCGGATCAAGGGATAAGTCCTCTTGAGAATCATACGGTCTGAGGCGATGGCTCTACCAGAAGAAGTTTTCTGGTTCCAATCTCCTGTAAAGTTTGATCGCAATACAACCAACTGATTTGTCCTACTGTCGGATTCATTGCTTTGCAAACCAGGTTTCTTTTTTTAAGCTTTGACTCTATTTGCCTCATTCCCCAACTTTAATCACCAATTATGAAAGCATTCATTACCACAAACGCAAGATTTCAAATTGCTCCGATTGATGACCGTATTTATGGCTCATTTCTAGAACACCTTGGCAGGGCAATTTACGAAGGAATTTACGAACCAAGTCACCCTTCCAGTAATGAGCAAGGTTTTCGAACCGATGTTCTGGAAATTATTCGAGACCTGCAGGTTCCTGTAATTCGCTATCCTGGAGGGAACTACGTTTCTGCCTTCAAATGGGAAGATAGTGTTGGTCCCCGTGAATTGAGGCCCAAGCGCCTGGATCTAGCCTGGAGAACAATCGAGACCAACCAATTTGGTATCGCTGAATTTCATGACTGGTGTCAACAGGCCAACGCTGCCTACATGATGGCGATCAACCTTGGATCAAGAGGAATTGAAGACGCTCGCAATCTGCTAGAATACTGCAATGACAACTCTGGGGCTGCCTGGGGAGACTTACGCAAACAGCACGGCTACCAAGAACCATTCAATATTCGGATGTGGTGCCTAGGCAACGAGATGGATGGACCCTGGCAGGTTGGGCACAAAACAGCCTATGAATATGGGCGCTTGGCAAACGAGACTGCCAAGACCTATCGGAAATTTGATGAAGACTTGGAACTCATCGTCTGTGGTAGTTCCAATGATAAGATGGCAACCTATCCTGAATGGGAAGCAGAGGTGCTTGATCAAAGCTATGAATCAGTCGACTACATCTCACTGCACAAATACTGGAATAACTACTCTAGGGACACCCTCAATTATCTTGCCAGTCACTATGAACTGGATGAATACATTGGTACCGTCCGCAGCGTCATCCAGTACATCAAGGCCAAGAAAAGAGCCAGGAATGATGTCTACATCTGCTTTGACGAATGGAACCCATGGTACCACACCAACAAGAGAGACCACGAACTCCTGAAGACCTGGGATTGGCCCGAAGCCCCTCATCTGTTTGAAGACCCCTACAATCTGGAAGATGCCCTACTTGTTGGCACAGTGATCAACTCCTTTATCCGTAATGCAGACATTGTCAAAATCGCTTGCATGGCCCAACTCATCAATGTCATTGCTCCAATTTCCACTGAAAGGAGTGGTACCGTCTGGAAGCAGACAATTTTCTATCCATACTACTTAGCTTCCAAATATGGTCGGGGTACTGCTCTTCAAACTCAGGTCAATTCACCAACATATGATTGTAAGATTCGTGATCAGGCCTCCTATCTGGACACTTCGGTAGTTCTCAATGAAGAGCGGCAGGAAATCTCCGTCTTCTGTGTCAATAAGCACCCAGATCAGACACTGCACGCAGAAATCTCCCTGGAAAATTTATCTGAGCTCAGTGGATTGGAACACATCTGTTTAACATGCTCAGATCGCTACATGACAAATACCGTGCAGCAACCCGATCGTGTGGTTCCCCAGTCACTGGAACCACCAAAAGTAAGACAAATCCAATCAATCGTTTCACTCCCAGCTTTGTCTTTCAATGTCCTTCGCTATCGCTATCAAGGTTGAACAGGAGCGACATTCCCCACAACGGGTATCCACTCCCACAAATGCAACGCAAGGACTAGCTCTGCCTAAATGGTCTTTAGGAATTTGAAGTGGATCAAGGAGACAGTGGACTCCAACGTGGACTACTGACCAAATCATTGGTCCAAACAATTCAGGTCCCCTTTTGCCCTGAATCAAAACTGTCTGGTATCGAGAACAAAGATCACTTGATTTGTGTCTGGTATCGAAAGCGTATCAAGGTTCCAACAGAATGGAATGCAGACCAAGTTTTGGTTCACTTTCAAGCCGTGGATTATGAGTCTACTGTTTGGGCCAACGGTGAGGAAGTGGCTCGACATCGTGGGGGATTCACACCGTTTTCATACAAAGTCGATCTAGGCAATTTAGCTGCTGATCGAGAGATTGAAATCGTTTTGAGGGCCCGGGATTATGATGACCGTCCACAGCCTCGAGGGAAGCAAGCACGAGGCTTTACTGGCCATGGTACTTTATATGGGAGAACTACTGGCATCTGGCAAACTGTCTAGATGGAGCCAGTTCCCCAGATTCACCTACAACGCCCTCGTCTGACTCCTGTTGGATCCACAGAATCTTTGCAGGTTTTACAGCCCTTGAGCATTCCGACCGAGGGACATCAAGTTCATTTCCAAATCCTTGCCGATGGGAAAGAGGTTGCCTCCAAGACCTTAAAAACAAATGCTGATTTCACTCTTCAAGCAGATATTCTCTTACCCACAGTGCGACTTTGGACTGTAGAAGATCTTTTCCTCTACGAAGTGAATGTAGAGTTGCTGAATACTAGCGATGAAGTCATAGATTCTTACCAAAGTTACTTCGGCTTTCGAACGGTATCGTTAGATGGCAAGAAGTTTAAACTCAACGGCAAAACGATCTTCCAGCAGCTTGTACTCGACCAAGGTTACTACCCAGACGGATTGATGACGGCTCCTCGTGATGAAGATCTAGTTGAAGATATTCGGCTCAGCTTAGAGGCTGGTTTCAATGGGGCGCGACTTCACCAGAAAGTGTTCGAAGAACGTTTCCTGTACCATGCTGACCGCAT
>DPLM01000144.1:3194-4622 GCA_003541985.1 Deltaproteobacteria bacterium
CAAAGCTTTTCTGCTTCCTACATCACAGAGTGGCTTAAAGCTATTGAGCGAGACTATTCACATCCAAGTATTGTTGGTTGGTGTCCCCTCAACGAAACTTGGGAACCCATCATGGAGGAGATGTCCCAACTCGATGACATCACAAGAGGGATGTTCCTAGCAACCAAGGCCATGGATTTAACTCGACCTGTACTGGAACATCAGGCTATTCCCATCGGATTCATGAGACCGATGTTTATGACTGCCACGACTACACTCAGGATCCAGAAAAGTTTGCAGAACATCACTCACATGTTGGTGAGGGGAATCCATACCAGAATGAGTGGAGGATAAAGGGACCTCATCTGCGAGATTATCGTGGGCGGGCCTCTCAAACAACGTTGGTCAACCCCTTACCGAGGTCAACCCTACTTTGTCAGCGAGTTTGGGGGAATTTGGTGGAACCCGGAAGATGAGCATCGTGATTCCTGGGGATATGGCGAGAGACCGAAAAATATTGAAGAGTTTTATGAACGCTTTGAAAAACTCTGTACGATCCTGCTGCAGAATCCGCTGATGTTCGGCTATTGCTATACCCAACTCACCGATATTGATCAGGAGCAAAACGGGATCTACACCTATCGGCGAGATATCAAATTTGACATGCAGCGTATCCGGCGTGTTAAGAACCAGATCGCAGCTATTGAGAAGCCAGGAGACTAGGCTTTTCAAGTTCAGGGCTTCTCTAAAAGTTAATCACTCGCAGTGTCTCTCTCATTTAGAGAAGCCAACGGGCTCATTCAGCTTCTGTATCTCCCTCACAATTACGGTATTCCACCTTGCCATCAGGCAAGATCGTATTACAAAGCTTAGCCTTTTCGAACAGCGTGTTCTCTGTAATCGCTTCTCGTAGGTCAATACCGTACAAGTTTGCATCGGTCAAATCGGCATCCTTCAAATCAGCGCCTTGAAGTCGGATTCGATGTAAGTTTGCTCCAACTAGCTTGGCTTGATTCAGTACAGCTTTGCCTAGATCTGCTTCTCGCAGATCCGCTCCCGACAAGTCTGCCTCACTCAAATTCGCTTCACTCAAATTCGCCTCGCTTAGATCTGCATCCGTCAAGTCAGCACCAACCAAATTAGCACCTCGCAATTTAGCTCCAGATAATTTGGCACCTGAAAGGTCTGTTCTTTCGAGGTTTGCGTGCAACAAATCGACTTCCGTCAAATTTGCATTCTTCAAGTTGGCTTCTGGCGCATTCGCTTTATGTAAATCAGCGAAGAATAGTAAGGCTCCCGATAAATCCGCCTGTGCCAAATTGGCTTGATGAAGATTGGCCCCATTCAAGTCAACTCTATGGAGATCCGCTCCTACCAGATTGGCCTCCTGCAAATCTGCTTTTGCTAAATTGGCTTTGGACAGCTTGGCTTCTCGCAGATCTGAAGAAT
>DPLM01000360.1:0-1547 GCA_003541985.1 Deltaproteobacteria bacterium
TAATGCAAGCAGGCCCACATGACATGAGAAAGCATGGTGCCCAGGATACAAGGGAGACTTCTCTCTTTTGAATCACATTTACCACCCCTAATGTTCAGCTTTTGAAGATACTACAGGATTATAGCAAATCTTTATGAAAACATCGAACCCATGACAATTGACATGTATTTCTATGGAATAAATCGTACTTTATGTGACAAGATTCCTTATTCCAATCCCACACTGGTTATAGAGGCGGTCAAGAGAAATATGATGGTCACAACGGACATCTCAAAAATAATGGAAATCCTCAATAAAACAAACGCTCGTATTTCTGCACGAAGCAAGGCAGGTGTTAAAAAAAGTTTATTCATTGCAGCGAGTCCCAGTAAGCCTAGAAAAGCCAGTAGCTTTAGGGCAAAGAGTTGTCCATAAGAAGTCCAGAACACTTCCCACTCACCCTTGCTCAGCAACAGTAGTAGAAGCATTCCCACAATCGCCAGTAAGGGAACATTCCAGATCGAGATCTTGCCAAATTGACGGGCTGCTGGCCCCGTAGATTTATCCTGCCGTGTTGCCAACCAAGCCAAGGGAGTAAAACCTCCAATCCAGAAAATCAACCCGAGCAGATGTACAGTAATCAAAACTGCTAGTAGCCAACGCGGTTCAGAGAGGGTGTGCCCCTGAAATGCGAAGGAAAGAGCTACCAGAACGCATCCGACGCTGGAGATGATAAGATTCGGCTTGTATGGACGAATGACGACAAGAATCATCAGGAGGCCGATCCAACGCAAAAGGAGACTGTCGCCAAGTGGACTTTCCCAAGCAATCCCGAGCATTATCGGATCCTGAGCAGCAGACCATTCTCCCATTAAGAAACTGGCTTGTATGGGTAATAGTGAGAAATTTAGGAAAAGTGCAAAGACAGCGCAGGTTGAGCCAAGCCTACAAAGCAGTGGCATGGTTTGGGGAACAGTTTTACGTAGCCAGAGTAGGTTCATTGCAGAACCAGCTGCAAGCAGTGTAGTCCAGTAGGCAAGTATCTTGGCAAGAATGGACCAGAGAGAGAATTCATCGAGATCTTGCCAAGCCAACCAGATTTCTTGCAGGATCACTTCACGACGAAAGAGAAGGTCCCCTTCATTGGGTGTCCATCCTCAGACAAACCACGCCAAATTACTTGGTATTCTCCATTGGGTACAGGATCCAATTGAACAAATAGCTTTCGTATATGCTTCATTTGATCTGTACGCCGAACTTCGAAATTTTTGCCCGATTGATTAGTCAGCACCAGCTTGGTAATTCGCATAGGCTTGTCAAATTGGAGGACCAATTCAGTAGGAGCTTCTTCCAATACGGCATTATTAGCTGGAATAGTAATTTCTTGTTTCGAATGTGCCCAGCCCAGTCCGCTTCCGAAAAATACAACAAAACTTGCTGTCAATAGTTGGAGAGTGAGCCACTCTTTTAATATATTTGCCATGAGCCATCTGGTTGTGAGTTTTTTGTTTTGAAATAAGATTACAAAATTATTTTAAAATTATTTTATTCCTTGTTGGTTTTGCAAT
>DPLM01000360.1:1839-2002 GCA_003541985.1 Deltaproteobacteria bacterium
CAAAATTATTTTAAAATTATTTTACAAAACCAGCAACCCCACAGGATTATGGGGTGCGCTATTTTTTGCTAATATGTGAGGTGTGGGAAAGTGGTAAAGGAAGCTCAGAGCATTGGGAGCTATTGATCAATGATGTGTTGAATTTTTCGATCAGCAATGACAG
>DPLM01000360.1:2344-2608 GCA_003541985.1 Deltaproteobacteria bacterium
AGCAATCTTTGAATCAAAGTTGAGTAGATTTTTCGGATTGTTGATCCGACGAGTTAGTATCTGGAATATCAATTCTACCTTCTCTAGCAGCCGCAATAAAGTCGATACATGAAGACATAAACATCTTTGGCTTTATCGGCCAAGCCAAATAGGTTCATGCGCTAGTGATTGTTCTCCAGTAATATGCCTTATAGCGCTTTCTTTGTTGCGAGTCCCGTTTGCATGTTTTGAGATTTATACATCTACGGTTAAGAAAGATCCTGC
>DPLM01000346.1:0-472 GCA_003541985.1 Deltaproteobacteria bacterium
TCAATAGAGATGGCTATCCCGAGCTACTGATTGGCACTCGTACTTCTCGCATTCTTTACTACGAAAATCGGGATCCAATCACAACTGGACTCAAGCAAGTAGCGGCTTTGCGAAGAATCAACCTCAATCCAAGGAAAGCACCACTGGCCTTAATGGAAAAAGCCTGCGCACAAATTGATGTCTTTCCAAACTGTCTCCCACCGCTGCTCGAAGGATTCGGACTCCCCTTGGAAGTGACCACACTTGAAGAAATTATAGAGCGCAGCCTGCGTCCAAGCTCAAGCTTTCTATCCACTGAAATTGGGCCAGACATAGTGCCAGATCCTCAGGCATCCAGTAATGCTGCAGCCCCAGGCAACATGTACACAATGCAGGTCAACGCACCTGTGGTCAATGACGAGGAGACAACGACAGAGACAGCCGATCCCCCCGTTTCTCGAGAGGCGCGTAGCCGGAATCATTATTGGCCCGT
>DPLM01000346.1:861-10399 GCA_003541985.1 Deltaproteobacteria bacterium
ACAGCTGGTGACTGGGATGGAGACGGAGATCCAGATCTACTCTTGGGCAGTCGCTCTGGCGCACTCTATGCCTACATTAATCAAGGAGGAACCGAGGATCCTGATTGGTCTCGACTGGAAGTCCCTGCGCTTGCACCGAACGGTCGTAGTTTCAGTGCACCCTCCCTCGCTGACCTCGACGGAGATGGAGACCTTGATATTCTAGTGGGCCGCAAGGATGGCACCTTGGACCTGTTGCGCAACGAAGGCAATCAAGAAAGCCCCGACTGGCAAATGGCTGAAGTCCGCTTTGCAAAAATTGATATTGGCAGTCGTAGCACACCATTGATTCATGATCTAGATGGGGATTCCGACTTAGATCTCCTGGTTGGCAACAGCCAAGGCTTCCTGATCTACTTTGAAAATCAAGGAAGCCCCGAAAAAACGAATTTTGTATTGGAAAGTGCTCGTTTTGCAAATGCACAATCTTCCTCTGGTAACGCAATCCCTGCAATTTTTCAGTGGGATGACGATGAGAATGCAGATTTACTGATTGGTGAAAGCAGTGGAACGCTACAATTGCTGAATCACCAACCACAGCCAAATTACCCTGTCAGTCTTGGTTGGCAGCAACAAGCCCAGATTTGGCAAAATCTCGAAACTGTCGGCAGTAGTGCACCATTCTTGGTTGATCTGAACGGCGACCAGCAGCAAGATTTGCTAGTTGGAGATGAAGATGGACATTTGCTGAGCTGGTTGTTTATTGGTAAGCAGCAACCCACAGACATTGCTCCACCAGAACCAGTGATGACTGCAAATACCTTGGAGCGGCTAAGAGTTTCAGAAGGTCAGACTTTCACTGATCAGCCCCCAGGGCCTATAATTCAGGCAGTCCCTTCAGCACCTCCAATCGTACCTCGTGAGCCCAGTTATGAACTCGTGAGCCAGCGATTTGCAGAGCAAAACTTTGGGAATCGGGCAGTACCAGCATTATTGGATTTGGATGGGGATGGTGACTTGGATCTGATCGTTGGGAATCGTAGAGGAGAACTAAGAAGCTTCCAAAACGATCCAGAAAATGGATTGGATCGCTGGAATTTAATGGACGAGAACTTTCTGGAGTATAGTGGTGGAGCTAACGCAGCCCCTGTCTTTGCTGATGTAGATGGTGACGGAGACAAAGACCTCTTAATCGGCAATGAAAGCGGTAGTGTTCTATTTTGGGAAAACCGTGGCACCCCAGAATTTCCAGAATTTTTCAGAGATCCACGGCCCATGAATGGTGTGACAAGTGGGCGTAATTCAATCCCTGCCATCTATGATGTCAATCAGGACGGGCGGGCTGATCTGCTCCTCGGTAACTTCGGTGGCAACGTGCGCCTATATCTTCAGGAGGCCAATGGTAAGGGTTTTCGATTCCAGCTCTATCATAGACGATTTCTTGATCTGGACGTCGGACTTGGTGCTGTACCAGTCTTCGCTGACTTTAACAATGATCAACAAAATGAGCTAGTTGTTGGCTCTGATGGAGGCCGACTGATCGAGTTTCGTCCTGCAGATGCTACTCAGGATACCCCTTGGGGGTGGAAGCTGAATGACGGACCGCTCACCAAGCTAAACATGCCTGTTGGGAGCGTCCCAGTTTTTGTTGACTACGACTCCGATGGAGATCTGGATTTAATCGTGGGTACCGAAGCAGGGGATCTACAATTCTACCGCAACAAAGCCATCGAATAAAACTAGACGGCCAGAAACAGGCCAATTGACTGGCACCGAACTTGAATCTGGTGCTACCCATTCTGGCAGGACACAGCGAGTTTACCTGCAAAAGGCTATCATGTTTCGTAAGGGATTTCGGCTACTACTGATCTGGGGACTTTTCCTAACTATCACTTCGCCAGCTTGGGGAGTGAGGGTCAAAGACATCGCAAATCTGCGAGGAGCCCGTGATAACCAACTGATTGGCTTCGGGCTCGTCGTGGGTCTTGATGGCACTGGAGACAGTCCAGGAAGTTTACTTTCCCGTAAGCCGATCGTTAACGCCTTGGAGCGAGTTGGAATCAGTCTAGCTAGCGAAGATATTAGTGGTCAGAGCATTGCTGCCGTCTGGTTGACGGCTACGCTGCCCGCTTTCGCCAAATCTGGCCAACGTCTAGATGTGACAGCAGCTACCATCGGAGATGCAGTGTCTCTACGAGGTGGTATCTTACTAATGGCACCGTTAAGAGGGCCAGATCGCTTAGTCTATGCGGTAGCCCAAGGTCCGATTTCTGGTATTCCTCAAGGAGTCAGTCGTGCCGAAGCCTTGCCTCCAGAAGAACTAGCTAGATTACCAGTAGGAGCACGCATGGTTGCTTCTGTTGGTTCAATCCCAGGTGGAGCCTTGGTAGAACGAGAGATTAATTTAAATCTGAATAGTCGAGCTAGGCTGTTCCTAAATCTCAAATCCCCAGATTTTACTACAGCGTTCCGGCTTGCAAAGCTCATTGACCAGAATTTAGGGTATCGTACTGCAAGGGCAAAAGATGCAGGTACTGTTGAGATTCTTGTACCAGATAGTTATCTTGGACAGACTGTTGAGTTAATTTCCCGTATAGAAAATATGGAGATTACCCCTGACAATGTGGCACAAGTAGTACTAGATGAACGTTCCGGCACTGTGGTCATGGGTGGTCAGGTACGAATTTCCCCAATCGCAATTTCTCAGGGTGGTCTGAGTATTCAGGTAAAAATTCCTGCAGCTGACCCTGAAGCCAACCCAGAGGGAAATACAATTGAGTCAGGAGTCTTCATGTTTAAGGGAGGAGCAGACTTGAAAGAAATCGTGGATGGTTTCAATAAAATTGGAGCCTCCAGCAAAGATCTGATCGAGATGCTCAAGGCTGTTAAAGCAGCCGGTGCCTTGCACGCAGAACTCATCATTCAGTAAGGAAACAATGAAGCTCAATCCTGCGCTGATGACTTCGATGCAGCGCACCATACAAACAGAAGAGAAGAGCAAACTGAACAATGAGGATGTCCAACTGCGTAAAGCTGCAGAGGACTTCGAAGCACTACTCACTCAGCAGATGCTCAAAACCATGAGAGAAGCCGGATTTAAGTCAGACCTGCTGCCAGAGTCCAATGGTGAAAAAATCTTCCGCTCCATGTTGGATGAGCGGTACGCCCAATCTATGGCTCAGTCTGAGGGATCTCTGGCAGAAGCACTATTGCGCCAACTAAAGCCTCCGGCAAAAAAAGTCTAAAAATTCATTCAAGTTTCTGGCACAACTGCCGATAAAGTTGGTAAGTAAGTTTTTGGATTACTCCCTCAGTGAGAAATCCTTTTTTCTTCGTGTTGTAATCACACTATCGTGACAACATCTTCAAGTTGATCACGATCATCTTAGCTCGACGAGGTGCCCATGAAGGTAACAAACCAGCCGCAAACTCTTTTGCAGGATGCACGCGGCGGACTCCGGACAGAGGGTCAGGAAGTTGCTCGGCGTGACCAGCAGTTACGCAAGGACAACTTTGTTACAACCTCATCCTTCACAATCGACAAGCTCAAGCAACGAATTGCCGCTGAGCCAGAGATTCGCATGGATAAGGTTGCCAGTCTCCGCGATCAACTGCGCAACGGTGAATATAAAGTAGACACAGCCCGACTAACAGACAAGATGCTGACAGAATCACTTAACGAGGAACTCTCCTGACCACTAAAGTCAGCTCCCAAAAAAATGTGCTAGTTTCTCTGCAGGATATCTTGGAAACAGAGATTGAACTGCACCAAGCACTTCGGGAGCAACTACAGGAAGAAGCCAGTGGGTTTGGTGTTCTCAGTGGAAATGAGTTGCTGAGGATTCAGAGAACGAAGGACAAGATTGTTGAACAGGTGATTCGGCAGGAAGCAAAACGGATTTCTCTAGTCGACCAATTTCCCAGGCTCTGGCCGCAGCAACCAAGTCCCTTCACCCTCAGTGTAATCATTCAGTTGGCACCAACTGAACAGGCTAAAGCTTTGCGATATTGTTTTGATGAGTTGCAAAACATCCTATCGGAGATTCGCAGCTTGGCTGAACATAACAGTTTGGAATCCTCAGCCAGGTTAAAATCCGTTGAAGCATCTATGCGATTTCTGACAGAAGGCTCCGGTCGACAACAAGCGACCTACTCTGGTTCTGGAGAATTGCAGCATTCTGGTAGCAAAGTTTCTCGAACTTCTGTCTAAAAACGATTTCGGCAGACTATTATGTCCTTGACCCACGCCCTAAATATGGGCAGCCGCTCCCTCTCTGCACAACAAAGAGGTGTATCGACTGCTGGCCACAACATTGCCAATCAGAATACAGAAGGCTTTTCACGTCAGGAAGTCAGTACTCGAGCTGCACAGGCTGATCCTACAGGACTTGGTGCAGGCGCTGAAGCTCTCCCCACCAAACGTGTATACGATCAATTTCTACAACGAAAAATTCTACAAGAGTCGCCGCGTTCCGGCCGTTATGGAGTCCGCGAAGATGTTCTGAAAAAGTTAGAAGTCGTCTTTGATGAAATGAACAACAATGGTCTTCGTCGTTCAATGAATGATTTCTGGGATTCTTGGACACAGCTCGCTAACCATCCAGAATCTGATTCAGCTCGGGCGAAAGCAAGAGACATGGGGGACCGACTTGCAACTCGATTTCGAGACACCGATGCTCAACTTCGTAGCCTACGCAACGAAACCAACTCTCGGATCGGGGCTACTGTCGAAACCATTAACGAGCACGCAAGGAAACTTCAGGAGCTAAATCGCCAAATATTTTCCTACGAGGCTGGCGGCGGTCGCCACGCTAACGACGCCCGGGATGAGCGAGATCAAACATTGGAGAATCTCTCGAAGCTGGTTGATCTCAACTGGGTAGAAGGCAAAGATGGAATGTTGACAGTCTTTGTTGGCAGAGACTGGACACTGGTCCAAGGTAATAAAGCGAATGAATTGGTAGCATCGCTGAAGGGTGGTGAGATCGGCATGTACCGTGTGGAGGGAAAACTCTCTCGAGAATCTCGGCGTGACATCACAGAGATTTTCCGAGCTGGTGAAATGCAAGAATTGACAGAAGTTCGAGATAAAACCATTGTCAAGTACATGGATGATTTGAATGATTTGGCTTTCGGCCTAACTAGTAAGATCAACCAATTGCATGCCACTGGAACAGGCCTGAAGTCTGCCAGCAATATGATGAAGAGTGCCTACGGCTTAAATGCGGAGGCAAGACTTCAGCCACTGCCTTTTCTGAAAGACGGTATCTTCCAGTTACACTTGGTCGATCGTGAGAACGAGTTCGTAGAAACTTATGAAATTGAGATCCAAGCTGGTCGGGATACTCTAAACGATATTATACAGCGGATCAATCAGACAGTAAACGCCCCAGAATTACTCTACGCTTCTGTTGAAGAGGATGGTTCGATGTTCATTCAGACGGGTACAGACTATAAATTCATCTTCGGTGATGACAAGACTGATCTGACCCAAGTGCTGGGCTTCAATAGTTTTTTTGAAACTCTCAAAGGCGCTGCGGATCTGAGGTTGAGTGACAGAATCATGCTAGATCCGAACACGATTTCTACAGGTCGTGATCTCTATCCCGGTGACAATCGAGTAGCGCTAAGCATTGCCAAGTTGCAGACCGATCCACATATGCGCAACGACACAATGACTTTTGATGAGTTCTACAACACGATTCTTGCTGATCTTGGTCTGAGGATACAACGTAACCAGACAGAAAAAGCACAACAAGATAGTTTGGTGAATCAGTTCAGCCAGATTCGCAGCTCAATCAGCGGTGTCAACATGGATGAGGAGCTAGCCAAGATGATGCAGTATCAAAAAGCCTATGAAGCCTCTGCGCGTTTCGTAGGCACTGTCGACCAGATGATGGACACCCTTGTGCGCATGTAAGCCGCACTCTCATTTCAAAGTAAGAGAATCGCCTCATGCGAGTGACTGAAACTATCAAGCGGGATCAAGTCCTCAGCAACATTCAAAGAAACGCCCAAAAGCTGCAAGATCTCCAAATGGAGATGGCCACAGGCCAACGGATCAACAAGCCCTCTGATGATCCACTCGGTGCTACTATGGCCCAGGACATCGTGACCAACATTTCCAAACAACGACAACGCCTAGCCAATCTCGCGGACTCCGTTTCTTGGTTAGAACGCTCAGAGATTGAGTTGATCAAGATCAATGAGTTTCTTGACAAAGCAAAAACACTGGTCATGTCACAATCGACCAGTTCCGCGAATAAAGACACACGCAACGCAACAGCGGGCGAGATCAAGGATATCCGAGATGCCTTATTCGATGCCGGTAACGCTCGTTCAGGCAAGTTATATCTCTTCTCAGGAATCAAATCACTGACTCCTGCCATCAAACACAACTACATCCTCCAACCAGCTAAGGTTGAAACAGAAAAGATTGTCCAGAGTGACATTCGTGACTTGGTTGACGTCACCCAGTTTCAGGCTCAATTTGAAGGCTTCTCGAAAAATCCATATGTCCTGAGAATTACAGAGTCAGGGACTTGGGGTCGAGCACGCTACCAAATCTCTGATGATGGCGGACAGAATTGGGGACCCGAGCTGAGCCTGCGGCCTGTGGTCGATGTGATCAATCCGTCTGGGAAGGAGAGCGATCAGGTCAAACTTAAATTTTCTGATGATCGAGGAGAATTACAGGACAAAGTCAACTTGTTACCAGATGCTTTCGATTTCAGCGGTGAGAAAGTTGAAGATTTTGATATTTCTGAGCTGGGTCCGGTGTTTCCCGCAGGGATGGAGTTTGTTTTCACCCCTAACCCACCTATTTCTTTCATCGGCAGTCCTCAAAAGAAAGAGACCCTAATCGCAGACGGAATTACCGTTCCAGTGACTGTGACTGCGAATGAGTTGTTGTTGGGAGAGGGAGAAATCGAAGTAGATACTTTCTCTCTGCTGATGTCGCTCGAAAGAGCCTTGGAAACTAATGATGGTTCTGTTCTTGCAGAAAAATTGCAAGAATTAGAATTGGCCTTGGAGCAGGTCTTAAAGCAACGTGCTTTTATCGGAAACACAATGCGTGATCTGCAAGAATCGCAACAGAAACAGGAAGTCCAGATCTTCGATCAGGAGCGCCGACTCTCCGAGATTCGCGATGCTGATTTGGCGGAATCTGCCCTGCATCTGAAAACTGCTGAACTGAACAACCGTGTTTCTTTGGACGCCGGTAGTCGCCTCATTCAGCCATCATTGACAGATTTTTTGCGATAATACATTGTTCGCAGAACTGGATTCCAAGCGCCCTGCCAGCATAGGATCGCATACAAATGCCATCAAATGTTTTGAGCGCCCTACTCCCAATAACGGAAAGGCGAGATGCTTATACTGACAAGGAAGTCGGGTGAGAGCATTACGATCGGTGACGATGTCAAGATCCAGGTCATAGAAATCAAGGGGAAGCAAGTCCGGATTGGAATTGAGGCTCCGCGAAACTACGTCATTCACCGGGAAGAAGTGTACATCCGCATTCAGGAAGAAAACAAACGTGCTGCAGAGAAATCACCAGTTTCCTTAAAGAATCTGCGAGATCTTCTGGCTCGTGGACAATAAAGACATTGCTTATTTAAGCAAGATGTGCTTTCAAAAATCAAACCCAACTACCCAACACCTAGGCCAGCTATCAAAGAGGCTTCATGAGTATGCAAACCACCCGGTTCGGTAAGGTCGAAATTGATGATAGTCAGGTGCTGACCTTGCCCAGTGGTCTACTCGGCTTCTCAAATGAGCGGCATTTCGTTCTGCTCAACGATGAAGAGCCAGAGTCTCCTTTTCAGTGGCTACACTCCATGGATACGCCAGACCTCGCTTTCGTTGTCATGGCCCCAACCTACGCCTACTCAGATTATCACATCAACTTGAATGAAGATCATCTTCGCAAACTGGAAGCAGAGTCAGCTGACCAAATTCAAGTTCGTTGTATTTTGACTATGGCCCGAGAACTGTCGAGCATTACCATCAACTTACAAGGTCCGATACTACTAAATTTGGAAAAACGTATCGGGATGCAGCTAGTGATTCCTGATGGAAAATATAATACTCGCCATCCGCTTTTCGGTGAACAGTCTGCGTCTTCTTCTGAAAGAAAAGAACAAAATTCTGAAAAGTTACATGGTAAGAACAAACGAAAAGCTGTAAGCTAATATGGTTCTGAAATTACAGAAAGCTGCCGATAAATTTCCTTCTCTTCTGAAAACCAGTCCACGCCAACAGCTCGTCCATCCGTGAAAAGTTCTCCACACATTAGACAGATAGAACCACCCCACCTAATTTTACCCCCTGGTATACATAACTGATGAGATCGTATAGCAATCGCCGCTGCCCTCTCTGTCTTTAATGGAATAAAAAGATCGGACTCTTCCATCGAAAGTAGATGCCAATAAATGAGCGGATTTTCTTTGGGAGAAAGACGTTCAGCCAATGTCTGATCTGACAAGACCATACATTGGCGCTTTGTGATGGTAGCAAGCACAATGGAAGCAGTAATCCAGTTCTCAGATTTACAAACCAAATCCACTGGGATTTGCTGGTTGACACATTCTTCTAGAAACGCAATGTTGACCAGCGTTGTACTGGTTGTCTTTTGAATCCAATACTGAGCCCAATTCATTCTAGAATTTTTACTTAACGGCTAATATTACGAAATTTTTTACTTGCCAATTGAATTATAGTCAAATTATAGAGAGTACAGATATCAATGTCTTGGTAAAGACCAAACAATATTCTTATTTTTCAAATTTTTTTGTAATAGTTGATAAAAAGAAATATTTGTAGAAAAAAGATCCTATTTTTTGTTCATGAAAATCTTGTGCAACAAAAAAGCACACAGAAAGGAAGTCTTTCTACACAACGCAGGAATGTGAGAAAAGCACACGATCCTTGCAAGTTGAGAGAGAATCAATGATTCTGAGGCTCTAAATTTTCTGGCATCCTCTTGTGTAATGAAGCTCATGTATTCCTTCGCTCAACCAGATTCTGGTGACGCTACGATTCCTGAAATCAATGGACGTCTAACAGAAATCATTCGTATGTCTCACGATGTCCCAGAGACTGTTGAAGTAACTGCTGAAAATCAAGGCATTCTCATCAAATTTCATGATACAGGCACTGGCTTATGTAGTAATGTAATCTACCAACCAGGGGACCTGTTGACAATGGAGATTCAAACTGAGGCACATCCTGAAACTGATACATTGAATGCTATCTTTCGCCTAGAAATTCTTTGGTCACGACCTCAGGATGATGAGAACATTCTAGCCATGTGTGTCCGGCAACTAATATTTGATACCTATGAGGAGCTAAATTTGAAAATTGATCCTGAGCTGCTTGGACTACTTCACAACAAAAGTACCAACAGTACACAGAGGTTGGTTGAAATATATGGATTAGAAGAAGAACTCAACAAACCTGAACTCAACAAATTGGTCAAAAACTATCGTTTAGTTCATCCCAGTACGCAGTACCGCTACGGTGCCAAGATTTTGCACTCCCACCTCAAAAGCTGGTC
>DPLM01000346.1:10735-11804 GCA_003541985.1 Deltaproteobacteria bacterium
ATGGTCTTAGAATACATGGCTAGATACCTCTCCCCGGAGCAGATGCTCTCACTCCATCGGCCCACTGTGGCTCGTAGACCGGTTTGAAATGCGCCCGCTGTTCTTGGTTTGTGCCCTAGGCATTCTAGCAGGATGTAACAGCACTACCCGTGTGGGCTACCACGACGCCAAGCAGTTCAAAAATGACGCATACCGAGCCTGCCTGAAGTTCGACCGGAGTCCTCACTATCGCGTAGTCGAATACGACACAGACAGCGCTATTATTGAATGCCTACCCCCCTATCAGGACAAAGGCAAGAATCCTCGTCAGAACTGGTGGGGGTAGAAACAACTAGAACAGTACTTGCAAAAATTTTTTAAGTTTTTCACCACAAACAGGAGGTTTGAATGGTTCGTAAATGGATTAAAAGTACTCTCTGCGCTACCGTGAGCGCTATCACTCTAATCTTTGCAGCCCCACAGCAATCTAACGCTCAAACAAATTTAGAAATTGTTTTCACTGATTCTCTCTGGGGAGGAGGAATTGGCGCTGTCAGTGGACTGGCTTTGTGGGCTTGGAAAGATCAGAAATCAACCGAAGTTACCAGTATGATCGCCCGTGGAGCTGCTGTTGGCGTTTTCGGGGGAATGATGTTTGGCCTCTACGAGATTGGTCAAGGTGGCAGCATCCAAGATGACATGTTCAATGCCCAGCAAGAAACCACACCCAGTATTTTCGATTACAATCGAGCTAAGCATACCCTAGCCATCAACCCAACCCTATTGGCCAACAGCTTAATCCAACAATCATTCAGTGGAGAGCAGTCAACCACGCTACCGCTCTTGCACATTTCTTTCTAAAACTTAATGAGAATCTTGATTACAGGTGGGGCCGGCTTCATCGGCTCCAACTTAGTTCTCCACTGGCTACAACATCACCCACAAGATCACATCTTCAACCTTGACGCTCTGACATATGCTGGGAATTTGCTCAACCTGAAAGAAGTTGAGGGGAATTCAAACTACCACTTCCTTCATGCAGATTTACGGCAAACTGATGTTGTTAGGAAGATCTTTATTGAGCACAAAA
>DPLM01000215.1 GCA_003541985.1 Deltaproteobacteria bacterium
ATACTACTTTTGTGTATCAACCCAGATTTTGATAGCTTTCCACTAATCGTAACCAGGATTTCCGTGAATTTTCAATGACTGAACTTGGACAGCAGTAGGAGAGTCGGAAGCAACCTGGCCAGCCAAAGCCAGAGCCGGGCACCAATAAGATCTTTTCTTCCTGGGCCCGTCGCACGAAAGCTACATCATCATCTTCCAGCGCTTTAGGAAATAGGTAGAATGCTCCCTGGGGCCGTACACAAGAAATTCCTACCTCTTCCATCAAGCCACAGATCTGATTACGTAGGTGCTGATAGAAGCCGATATCAACCCGCACTCCACGTAGATGAGGCAGTGCTCGTTGCATCAGCGCTGGAGCATTGACAAAACCCAGGATCCGGTTAGTGAAGACTAGAGCCTCTTGCCAAAGAGCACGGTCTGGTACTTCTGGATGTAGGGCGATATAGCCAATCCGCTCTCCTGCCAGGCCCAGGTCCTTGGAATGTGAGGTGATCAGAATCGAGTGTGGATGAGCCTTGAGCACGGAGCCATTGACAACTTCATCAAAGAGCAGCTTGCGATAGGGTTCATCAGCGATCAGGTAAATGGGACGACCAAAACGCTGCTCTTGGGCGCGTAACCAAGTACCTAGTTCGTTAAGTAACTCCTGTGAATAGACTACTCCGGTTGGGTTGTTGGGTGAATTGACAATGATTGCCCGGGTCTTTGGGGTCATCACGGCTTCCAGTGCATCCAGGTCAGGTAGAAAATCCTTCTGTCGAGTCTTGGCCACGGTCAACACTCCCCCGTGATTCTGTACATAGAAGCCGTACTCTACAAAGTAGGGTGCTAGCGCAACGACCTCATCTCCTGGTTCCAGCAAGGCCTTGGCGACCACGTTCAGGCCCCCTCCTGCACCAACACAGAGTACTACATCTGCAGCCAAAAAAGGTAGCTCCTGCTCTTCCTTTAGTTCGTTGGCTAGGTACTCCCGAACAGCAGTAAAGCCTCCGTTGGGCATGTAGCGATGGTGTCCAGGTGCTTGGTCATCGAGCAGGGTATGCAGTGTCTCGTGTACCTTGGGCGGTGGTTCGAGAATCGGATTGCCGAGAGAGAAGTCAAAAACCTGGTCGGCCCCATACT
The DNA here is from genome assembly GCA_003541985.1 of Deltaproteobacteria bacterium. Taxonomy (GTDB): domain Bacteria; phylum SAR324; class SAR324; order SAR324; family NAC60-12; genus JCVI-SCAAA005. The sequence goes on from DPLM01000215.1 coordinate 1,123, forward strand.
GCTGCTTGAGTTGGGCGCCGGTTTCGAACATCTGGCGGATCCAGGAGGCGCGTTGGAGAGAGTTTGCAATCGGAGCGGCAATGGTCATGGTTCCTGTTTGAGAGCAAGGGCAAAGGATTGTTGAAGGTCGTTTAGGGACTGCACGTTGGAGGCCTCGGGCCAGTGCTGCCAGTGAGCACAGCTGCGATAGATCGCTGCCGGTGCATATCCCTGTTTTTTTAAGATATGTAAAGACAAAGCGCCATCTGACTTGGAAAATTTACGATTGCCCTCATCGGTCAGTAGTGAGTGGTGCAGCACGGCTGGAGGAGTTCGTTTGGGTTCTAGCAGTCGAAGCAGACGAAACTGGGCAGCGGTTGAGGATCGCAGGTCTACACCTCGGATCAGCAAGTTCATCTGCCAGTCAAGGTCATCCAAGCAGGACGCTAGCTGGTAGGCGACTTGTCCATCACGACGTTGGATTACAAAATCGCCCATCTCGTCAGCGAGATCCAGTTCTTCCTGACCACTCGGCCAATTCTGCCAACAAACCGTGGCTTTTTCTGGTAGCCGAATCCTCCAGCTACCGGGTTGTTCAGCAGAGTACTGATGATGACGACAAGTTCTTGGGTAACGTCCTCCCTCTCCAACGAGGGCCTGCCACTGGCGACGACTACAAATGCAGCGATAGAGTTCCCCGGTATTTTTGAGTGTTGTCAAGGCGCGCAGGTAGCGCTCTATACGCAGCTGCTGTGACCAACTTTGTTGGAATGCGGTAACACTGCGAGGGCCCTGGTCGGTATCCAGTCCGAGCCAGTCCAGTTGCTGGAAGATATCTTCGATGTATTCAGGACGCACCCGAGCTTGATCCAAGTCGTCGATTCGCAGCCATAGTTCCCCACCAAGATGTCGAATCCATAGCCAGGTCATTAGGAAGTTGCAGGCGTTACCGAGGTGCAAATAACCACTGGGAGTTGGCGCCAACCGGCTACGCCAGTGGATGGTTTCAGAGCTGTTCGCAGAGAGCACGGATCTGACCGCGAGCTTCCTGCGGTAGGTTTTGGAGTTGTTCCGTAAAGTTCTTGCCCTCCAGGTTTTCTAGCGCTGTGATTGGCAAGTACTCGTTCAGGAAGTTGTCCTCGCCCAGCGACTGTGCACCGAGTCCGAAGGTGATCGCACCACCAGTCAGCAGCAACACCCAGAAGAGCAGGCTGAAGCCCTGCAAAAGAATTCGATAGGCGGCAAAGAGTCCGATCAGGGAACCAGTCGCCAGCATTGTGTAGGAACCCCAGGCAATATCAGACATGGGTCAATTTTGGTGAGGAGGTTGTATCAGCGAGAGCAGAATGCGGGAAGTAGGAACTGAGCAGGCTTCCCGCGAAACCTACCCAGTAACAATTTAGACCTTACCTTGCAGAATGAAGGCGATTACGAGTGCGTAAATCACTAGGGATTCGATCAATGCCAAGCCGATAATCATCGGAGTGAAAATTTTGCCAGAGGCGTTAGGATTGCGTGCAATTCCTTCGAGGGCGCCACGCATACAAATACCTTGACCAATTCCACCACCGAGTGCGGCAAAGGAGATCGCAACACCAGCACCCATGGCAAAGCCAAAGGTCGC
>DPLM01000042.1 GCA_003541985.1 Deltaproteobacteria bacterium
TGCCGTTGGCTTGTGGCCTTGTGGTGTTTCACCAGCGTCTGCAGTCTGTCGGATGTTGCCCAATGGGAATGTTCAGATTCAGGTAGGATCTGTGGATATTTCCGGAATTAACAGTGGTTTTGTACAGATTGTTGCCGAAGTTCTCTCAATAGACCCATCAAAAGTGGAGATCATCCAGGTTGATTCGCACACAGGTCCAGTAGCTCCACCAAGTGGTGGTAGCCAAGTTAGCTATAGTTTAGCGGGAGCAATTTCAGGAGCTACCAGAAACATCAAGGATCAGCTTGCCAAGTTGGCCACTGAACACTTTGAAGCTGCCGAACAGGATTTGGTTTTTGAGGACGGTTCCGTACACGTCACCGGTTTGCCGAGCAAAGCTATCTCGTTAGCGCAACTGGCCAAGCAGGCTGAATCTCGCAAAGGCGGTGCGGGCCCAGTGATTGCGACATCCAGTAATTCTATTCAGGAAAATGCTCCTGCTGTTGCTGTTCACGCTGTCAAGGTGGAGGTCGATCGGGAAACAGGAAAGGTATCACCAAAAAACTATATTGCTGTCCAAGACGTAGGCTTTGCGATCAACCCAATGTTGATTGAGGGGCAGGTTCAAGGGGGTGTCTTGCAAGGGCTCGGTTGGGGGCTTTGGGAAGAAATGCCTTACGACGCACAAGGCCAATTATTGGCCTCAAACTTTCTAGACTATGCCATGCCCAGGGCAGATGATTCAGTATTCGTCGATGCTGTGCTAGTAGAAAATCCTTCTCCGCTTGGTCCATTAGGGATTCGCGGTGTGGGAGAACCACCGATTGTTCCAGGAGGGGCTGCTGTTGCCAACGCTGTCCGAGAGGTCACGGGAGTACGTTTTGAGCAATTACCCATTAAACCTCAAAATCTCTGGAAAGCGATGAACTCCTGATCATCAAAAAATTAGTAGCGGTATCATCAATGATCGTAATTCCTTGACTCATAAATGCTAAAAATGAAAGTACTATTTCTTGGAATCGTATTGGTCCTTACTGCTGCCCAGGCATCACTAGCAGCGAAAAGCGTGAAACTGGACTCTGCAAAAATCAAGGACTGCTTCATCCTAGGATACTGTGACGTGCTGATTATGGATATTGGCGAACTACCGAGAGGCTGGCAGGAAAGACAACTCAGCCAGCCGACCCTACGCATCCGAATTCTAGACATCAATGAGGCGGACCAATTTGCTTGTCGAGATGTTTCAAGGCAAAGCAGGTGGGAATTCGCTAAAAACCAGCTCCAAGGTGCTACATCCATTCACCTCGAAATCAATGGCAAATTTAAAGGCAACCATGCAACGAGAGTCTTCATTGACGGCAAGTCTCTTACTGACTTGATTATGCAGTTCCGCTGTTAGGTAAAATGCCTTCTTACATTAAAGGCAGTAATCCAGAACATCCTACCTACTTCTTCTGAACGTCGACTCTCTCTCAAACAATTTTTCTACGAATATTTGAACCCAGCTCAATAACACTTTTTTTCCCAAACATGATAATAGTGCCACAAATTTTTTATTTTGAATGTTTAATCCTTGAATGTTTTCAACAAAAATCTAGTCTGCGGCAATTCAAAATTTATTATTTGCTTCAACCATTGAACAAAAACCAGCCATGACCAGAAACCAGGTAAAAAAACCATTGATCATTCAATTGGTGGGCTGGGCGTTGATCTTGGCCCCTCTCGGATATTACGTAACTACAGCTTTGCAGTGGAGCCATTGGTCCTTGGCAGGTATGGTTGAGCAGTTGATGCTTTTGCCTCACGGTCCCCTCAAGCTGTCGGTAATTGTAGCTTCGCCACTGGTTGGTCTTGCAGTGCTTTCAGTCAGGCAAATTGGCTGGATCAGCTTCATGCTCTATTGTGGGGCAACGATCTTCGTAAACTTCTATATCGCCTACACAACGGAGGGAGTGACCAACCTATCAGCAAGCTTATATTCGCTTACTGGGGTACTCGCTATCTTAGTGTATGTGGTTAGAAAAGAAATCATGGCTCCCTATTTCAATCCCCAACTTCGCTGGTGGGAATCTGCAGAACGCTTTCCATTCAAGCTAGATGTTCTTCTAAAAAGTGATCGTGGGGAGGAAAAAATCAGTTCTAGAACCTTCGATATTTCTGTTTCTGGATGCTTCTTGACAACGGATTTGGAGTATCAGTCAGGTCAGAAAATTGAACTCAAGATTAATCTTCTGGATCCAGTTGATCTTGAAGCTGATGTAGTCTGGGTTTGTCCTGGCAATGAGAATGTACCAAAAGGGATTGGCATCAAATTTACCAGCAACCTCAAAGAGATTGCTGTCCAGGTTGATAAGTTCAAAGAGAAGTACAGTAAAGCGGAGCGCTTCCCATTCCAGTTGGATGCTCAAATTCAGCACAAAGGTAGTACAGAGCAAATCAACTCCAAGACCTTTGACATCTCAGTCTCTGGATGCTTCCTGATCACGGATCACCCTTACGAGACGGGACAGCAACTTGATTTAAATCTTAAGCTTCTTGAACCGGTCAAGCTCACAGCTCAAGTTGTCTGGGTCTCAGCCGGTGACACAAAAATTCCACAAGGCATCGGTGTCAAGTTTACAAGTCAACTTGATGAGGTCAGCATGATGATCAAAAGATTCAGAAGAAATTACAGATCCACAGTTTCAGAAAAAAAGATTTCTGCTTCGCCTGCATAACCTGAGGTCTTCACAGATGTCCCCAACATATCTTTCTCTTTAAGCCATCACAGGTAGTCGTCAATTCCATCCATCAAAACTGGAATCACTCGCCAGGGCGGCTGGTTTGGCTGGATAGAATGTATTCGGAGTTGGCTATTCACTTCCTCACGCAAGTTTTTATCAGCTTGCATTGTGACAATGAACTTCTCGACTGGGCAAGTTACAGCAAGGCTGGTAAGTTCACAAACGCGTTGAGCTACGTCTCTCTGGCTGATCGTCTCGAATTGACGGGCTTGAGCAGAGATAGCTTCAAGACCTGCAGGCTGAGAATTCTCCCAAGCCAATACCCCTGCACGGGCCACATAGCCAAAAACAGGACCTGCAGGCACATCTAGTTGGTGATCCACACCCTGTACTTCTACATAATCGTACGCAACCCCAATCCCCTCCGTTTTATGCATTTGGAGGAGTTGCTCTTCATCCAGCCAAACCACCTTAAGCTCTGTGATCGTTCCTGATGATGGGAAAGCTGTGCAGGGAATAGCTCCGTAATAACTGACCAAGGCCGTGTGCACCACATCACAGTCATGCAAACGAGCAGGTGTGACGGGTACAATTGCTTCTGAGCTAAATTTTCGCAGAAGTTGATAGGGAGCCCGGTTTGAACCAACTGCCAACACTGGTGTCCTTCCAAAAAGCAGGTGCTTAGCGTGAACTGTGTCTCTTTTTTCCAGCCTTCGCTGATCCAACGAAAACAACTGTCCTCGAGATAACAAATACCCACCCTCAGGAGCCCTGTAGGGATAAAGGTGCGCACGGTCGTGCTCACTAAGTTCCGCAAGATATGCCCGTAGGTCTGCTGGCTCGTGATCATTCTTCAATTTAGCAGCTCCATAGGAGAGGGGTATCCACTCGATAAGATGCGATTCTCAATCAAAAATTCATCATACATTGTATTCAGCAAAAAATTTACTCCGAAGTATGGAAGTTATTTTAGTCAGATACTTTGGCGCATTGAACCCGATAAGAGTTTTCAAACAATATTTACGGATTGACCCGGGAGAACGTATCAATGAAATTGCCAGCAAATTTTTGAATCATGGAACTCAGCATGTCTGGATGTGGATTGTAGATGAGTGGTTCAACAGTTGGATTTGTAATTTATTTGAGGGATTAAAAAGATATTTACTTGAAAACTTAACATGAATTCAAAGTACAAAATTCTAATATACTTTTTGTTTGCAATTATTGTTTTGCTGTTCTTTGGAGGTGCAACAATTGATCTTAACACGTTGCTAATCACAGGCTCAGTAGCGGCCTTGGGAATCCTTATTGTGTTACCAACAAAAGAAGATATTGAAGAATAAGAGTGGAGAGTTTCACTTAATTTTATATGAGACAAAGTTTTGGTTTCCTTACCCATGATCTAGTTACTCGTAGCCCACAAGGGAAATAGTTAGATTTAAAAGTATATAAAAATTTAAACCTTACCTGCTCAACTGTGGTACGTTTGGCGTACAGGATTATCTTGAAAGTAATTCTTATTTTCACGATCAACTGCCCGTTTCCATTCTAAAACTTCTTCAACGCCCATTGATTGATTTGGAGCAGGCTCCATGATGAATGAGCAGTTTTCTGGTTCAACACCAGCAACTAGCATTGCAGATTCTTTCTCAGTGATTCGAATTTCACGTTGTAGGTCAGCTGTGCAATATCGAATGGCAAATCCAACTCTTGGATAATCAGTCTGATTTGGGCCACTAGCATGAATAGATCGAAAGCTGTGTAAGCTCATCTCACCAGATTGCAATTTGAGATCAACTGCTTCATGTGTGAAATCAGCGATTTTTTCATCAACAACGATTTGCTGTCCTCGACTTAACATATTTTCATCTGATGGTCTAGGTTCATGTGCAAATTGACCCCACTTGTGTGATCTAGGCACAACGCG
>DPLM01000329.1 GCA_003541985.1 Deltaproteobacteria bacterium
ATCATAGAGTACTGAATATCCAAATTAACTATGTTTCAGAACGTAGTAGAGGACTCGTTATGAGTAGCCATGATTCTTTTTACAGAAGGTTGCTTAATTGAAATCTCTTGTTTTAGATACTCTCTTTGAAAATCTTAGTCTAGGTTTATTAGAAGATCATGAAGTAAGGGCATTGCTTTACACTCACTGTAGGCGCCGCAATGCTAAGATTGTCCTTGCACAATTGCAGGAACTGCTGAGAAACTTGAATTGGGATCTAGAATATCTTGATGAGTTGATCGTGAATCGTGGCCCGGGTTCTTATACAGGAGTTAGGATTGCACTTAGTGTGGTCCGCACAATTGCACAAGTACTAAAGCTACCAATTCGTTGCGTAACTAGTTTGGAAGTTATGGCATTTCAAGTTTCACCTCGATTGAAGCCTTTCCCAGTTATGCTAAATTGTACGAGGCAGGAGGTGTTTTGGGCTTGGTTTGAATTTAATGAAAAAGGTTTTCCAGAAATGACTTCTGAAATTGAACTCGCCGTACTCAAAGACCTTCCTAATGTAGTTTTGGAAAGTCCAGTTCACATGTTACAATTGGGACAAAGAAGAGATTTAGAATTGAACAAGCTAGAAAAATTATTCCTTCATTATCCTGTTCCAGATGCTTGGATGGTCCATCAAGCAGTACATCTTGGGCAAGTCAAGGCATTGCCTATTGAACAAGTTCAACCGCTATATATTAAGAAGGATGTGCAAATAAAGAGTTTAATTAGGTAATGACAGTTTACCCAGTATCACTGATGTTTGATTCCCAGTGATACCAGGGAAAGTAGTTGACTCTCCAACTAGAAATTGATTCCCCAGCACTGCAAACCCTATTGCCTCTCTTGCCTCTGCAGGTTGGCCCAGTTCGGAAAAATCTCGAAATTGAACCTCAGGCAATCTTCTACCAATCTGCCTTCTTAGTTCCTTGTTGAACGAGCCACCTCCACTCAAAAAAGACTCTTTGGGCATTCTCGGCAAAAAATTTCTATAAGCTCGATTGATTGATTCTGCTGTAAAAGCTGTAAGTGTAGCCATTAAATCGGGAAGAGAAAGCCCTGCCAACTTTGCCTCATTCAGCCAGATTCTCATCAAATCAAAGCCAAATTCTTCTCGGCCAGTTGATTTTGGTAGCCCTAAATTTAAGTAGGGGTGATTCAACCATTGATTTAATAATATTTTGTTTGCTTTCCCCTTTGCAGCTGTCTGACCGTCTTTATCATACAGCTCATTGGTGCCTGAACGCTGCATTGCGATGTTTAAGAGAAGATTTGCTGGGCCTGTATCAAATGCCAATACTTCCTCAGAGTTATCTGAACCTGGCAAAAAAGTAAGATTACTGATTCCTCCAAGATTGTGAACAACCCTCACAACTCCAATTCTGTTGAAAAGAAGAAAATCTAAATATGGTAAAAGAGGTGCTCCTGTGCCACCACCAGCCAAATCTTTCATACGAAAATCTGACACTACAGGCAGATTTATTTTTTGTGCCAATTGGTCAGCATCACCTAATTGCCACGTGGTAGGGGATTGGTTTAGAAAAGTTTTTGGGAGGTACTCCCTTAGAGAAGATTCTGGAGGTAAGTGCAAAACTGTCTGACCATGACTGGCCAAAGCGTCAATAGATTTCGAGTCAATCTGCCAATCATGAAGTTGCTGTAGGACAAGTTCAGCCCAGTGAGATCCCAAAGCGACATGAAGCTGACAAAGTTCAATTGCACTGACCTCCATTGGATTTGTGCAATGTTGGAGGCACTTTTGCCATTCTGCGGAGTAAGGGAGCGAAGCAAAAGCCTCTAAAAACATTTTTGTAGAGGAACCAGAACCGGTTATCGTTACAAGTGCGACATCCAATCCATCTAGAGAAGTGCCCGACATTAATCCTATCCATAATCTAGAGGATTTGTGACGGACTTTTTCAAGATGCTGCCAAGGATTCATCAACAGACTTCATCAAAATCAAAACTGATTCTTGTACTCTCGAAGCACTCGAAATACAGACACTGGGCTTAAATCAGCATCTGGCTCTAATTCGCAAACTCTTTTTTGAATTTCTAATTCAGTTGTTCTCATAAATGGGTTTGTGGCAAATTCTTGAGAAATTGTTGATGGGGTAGTGAATTTCCCCTCCGATCGTAACTTGCTAACCTCCTTTAATAGTTCTTGGGCTTTGTGATTTGTTGGCTCCACATCTAAGGAAAACTGTAAGTTTTTTTCGGTATATTCATGCCCAAAATAGAGTCTCGTTTCAGGTGGAAGTAAACCGATCTTTTGATGAAGTGAGAAATACATATCTTGAGGTGATCCTTCAAAGATCCGACCACAACCTCCAGCGAAAAGGGTGTCTCCGGTGAAGGCTGCATTTCCCCAAACATAAGTTATTGCGCCTGAAGTATGTCCAGGATTGTGAATAACAAATCCATCAAAGGCTCCGAATCTAACTACTTGACCATCCTGTACTCCATCAGTTTGTCCTGGAATACGGCCTTGATCAGATTGATGACCAAAAATACGAATACTTGGAAATTGCTTTTTCAATTCCTCATTTCCCCCGATATGATCCCAGTGATGATGAGTGTTGAATATGTAATCCAAGCCCCATCCTTTATCTCTCAATACCTTTATTAAAGGTTGGGCTGCTGAAGGATCTACGACGCCAATTAGTCCTGTGGAGGGACATCGTAGTAGATAAGCATAGTTGTCTTTCAGGCAGGGAATTGGAGTTACTTCAGGGGTTACATGCATCAGAGTTCCTGGCAAATACATTCAATTTTTTATGTAAACAAAATAATTTCATTTTGCTCAGAATATTCTTATTTTATCTATGAAAACCCAGAGGGAAGTGAGAACCTCCTGGTTCATCATTCATTTCGGCATCTAGATGGACTATCTCGGAGGATTTTTTCTCTTGAGTGCTTTCTACAGAGGTAACCCTGAATCCGTAGCGTTCATTGAGAACCACAATTTCTCCACGAGCAGTGACTCGCTGTCGAGCTGGATTTTTGTCTACAACTACCATATCAATTGGTTCCCCCAACAGCTTATCAAATCCAATTGTAGATCCTTTGCGTAGACTGAGTATTTCCCGAATTGTCATGTTTTTCCGAGCAACTTCAGCGCTGACGATTACTGGGACGTCTTTTAGGAAGTCATACGTGTGGTGAGAATCCTCTTTTCGAGGATTTGCTAGATCGGTATAGTCAAGGTAACGCATCTTTCACTCCAATGTGAGGGTCTGCGTCTTCTCAGGAAGCCTCTCTCAATCTTTTAAGGCCGGCTTCCAAATCAGAGCGCAAGTCATCAAGGGCCTCCAGCCCGATGTGAAGCCGCAAAAGCGGCCCTTCAAAGCGCCAAGGTGACGCCGTTCTCATTGATTTTGGGTTAGTAGGCAGGATTAAACTCTCAAAACCGCCCCATGAATATCCCATCCCAAAAAGCTCCATCCCATTAAGCATCTGTTTGATGCCCCTAGAGGTACAAGGGTGTAATTCTACCCCAAACAACCCGGAAGCTCCTAAAAAATCCCTTCGCCAAATCGAATATCCAGGATCACTTGGAAGGGCAGGGTATAGTACCCGCTTGATCTCGGGCTGTTTTTGCAACCAACCTGCAATATCCAAAGCACTTTGTTGATGCCTGCTTAGCCGCACCGACATGGTTCTCAATCCCCGTTGGGCTAGATACAGGTCGTCAGGGCCACTGCATTGCCCTAATTGCCAAGCAGCGTCCTTCAAGATTGGCCAAAATTGACGGGTTGTGGTTACCGAACCAAGACTTACATCTGAGTGGCCAACAATATACTTAGTTCCAGCTTGGATGGATACATCTACTCCGTTTTGAAAGGCTTTAAAGAAAAGTGGAGTTCCCCAAGTGTTGTCCATCATCACGACGAGTTGGTGTGCGTGAGCAATCGTACTCAAGGTCGGGACATCTTGAACTTCAAAAGTTTGGGAACCAGGCGATTCTAGGAAAAGTAGTTTGGTGTTTGGTCGAATTAGTTCTTTAAGAACACTTCCTATGCAAGGATCATAGAATGTTGTTTCTACACCAAAACGCGCTAAATATTTGTT
>DPLM01000263.1 GCA_003541985.1 Deltaproteobacteria bacterium
AAAGATACATTTAGAAGGAGCCAGTATAATTTACTTAAAAGTGAACAAGACCTTATTTGGGGGATCTCGCCTCTGCAACACGACGATGCCAGATGGACGGATTGAATACAGCGGTTGTGTCTACCACCCTTTTTTTGACTAGAAAAACAAATAATTGGAAAATTGATCTAGTTTTCCCATAAGCTTCCGGACGCCTCTCAGCATCAAACTTTAAATTCACACCACAGGACCTGACTCAGCTCCGGAGACTTTGCGGGTAAAAACTCAATAATTTGAAGAGATCCGGACGATCTAAATTGACTAAGTCCGCATTTACAGACTGAATCTGCCGCAGTTTTTCAGAATCGTGAGTTAAACTAAAAACCATTGCTTTCACCCCGAGTGATTGACACTTGGGAATCTCAGAAAAGTCATCCCTACCCAGTTCATACTCGACGATATTGGCTTGATAGTCAGCAATCGTGGATTCTAAGTCTGGAAACATCCAACGGGTTGCCATCAGTTGAGCTTTTGGTTCAAGACTACGAATTCTTTTCATCACATCACGATTTCTGCACCAAAAAAAAACGTTGTCCAACATCTCGTGGACAACCACCTTTTTTAAAACTTGGTCAGGGTCAGCATCCTTGATTTCCACATAGGCTCCACAACGCCCACGGCAATGCTCAAGAAATTCATAAAGCGTTGGCACCATAGTACCCTTGTACATTTCAGAATAAGCGGATCCTGCATCCAACTGCTGAATTTGCTCCAGGGTAAGGTCTCTGACCAGTCCTTTCCCATTCGTGGTGCGATCAACAGTTGCATCATGCATCAGCACAATCTCACTATCGGCAGTCGTTCGCACATCAATTTCAACAATATCAAAGCCTTGGGAAATACAAATACTAGTCGCGATTAGGGTATTTTCAGGAGCTACAAAGTTGGCACCCCGATGACAAACAAGTTGGGGTAATGCATCTCCTCCAGTTGGCCATGGTTTCAAAATTTCTGGACAATCCGAGCAGATCCCCAAGATGGGAAGATGGGCCAATCCTCTGAGTACTTCCAAGCGCTCTTCATCCCAAGTCACAAGGGCAATTCCTTGTTGATGGCAACGCTCTACGATCTCCGAGGTAACCAACTGATGGGGTTCCGCCGAGGCTCTTTTCCAACAAAGATGGATAATATCTGGCTGGGCAACGGAGCTATAATCGAAAGGGTCCACCCCAATCGGCACAAGAACAGAAAGGGGGTAAGGGCACTTTGACTGACGAAGTTGAGCGATCCAGTCCGCATGAAAGGAACCGATCACTGCAAAACGAAAATCCTGTTCACGAAGAATCTGCCAGGAAGAATCTGCTGCTTCTGCTGCCTTCAACTCGATGTAAAGTCCAGAGTTAGTTCTTCGGGCCAGTTCAATCACTTCCTCTAGCCTTGGTACTCGCTGGTTCCCAGGCAGTTCTACTGCGCTGATCTCTTCCCAAGTAGTGTCTGGAATTCTCAAGTGATTACCGGCCAATCGATCCAGATTTTCATCATGACAAACAACCACGACTCCATCCTTGGACAAACGCACATCTAATTCCCACATTTCAGCCCCCAACTCAGCAGCCAGTGAGAATGCCTCGGGGGTATTCTCAATTCTGTAGTCACTTGCCCCGCGGTGCGCAATTGCTAGTGGCAAATGTAAATCTTCAACGTTTGGCCAGCCAAAGCGAGCCATCCATTCTTGATTAAAGTTCATATTAATCATCTGTTTCGGTTAGTCCAAGAGTCAGAATAGCTATATAAAATAGTATATATTAGCTACTAAAATTTAATAATTTGATTATATTAAAATAAAATTAATTTTTTCTCCGTAAGAAATAAATTCAACAAAATAAATGGGATCTTATCACTTTTCATTTTTGTTTGATTGTATTATCAATTTTGTCCGTGGTAGCTGAAGTTCCCCGGAGAGCCTGTTGCCATTCCTACCTTGATCACTATGGCATTGTTTTCACCACGCTAACATTCTCAAAACAATTAGCGATTATGTTCAAGTAGTCAAAGATTCAAATTCAGAAAATAGTTTCCTGAGTTCATTTGCTTCAAATAAATGAATGATCAAGAGTCTTGGGATCAAGGCAAATAATCTTGCCAATTTTATTTTGGGGCTGTCAAAAATGACAGAAACCCTCAATCAGCTTGGAGATTTGTTATGTTGAAAACGAGTTTGAAACGTGCGTTGACTGGATTTTTTGTGCTGGCAACTGCTGCCAGTTTACCTTTCGGTCAGGCATTTGCGAGAGATTTAACCATACAGGTATGGGCGGGTGGTTCTAATGTTGCCGATGCTTATCGGGTCGATGCCATTACCATGGCAGCAGATATCCTGGAACGAGAGGCTGATATTCGTGGTGAAGAGTTGAATATCACTGTTGAAACAAAGTATGACTTTGATGGATGGGGTGGTTTTAAGCAGGCTGTAATACTGGCAGCTGAAGCTAATAATGCACCTCATATTGTGGTGACCGGTCATGGAGATATTGCACCTTGGTCTCAATCTGGTTTGATCCGACCGATCGAAGATTATGTCGATTTCGACAGCTGGCCTCTGAATGATCTGTTTGAAAATCTGATCGAGATTTCATCTTATGAAGGTGTTATCTACGGGGTCCCGCAAGATGCTGAATCGAGACCATTCTTTGGTTGGATTCCCCACCTCAAAACTATTGGCTACAGTGACGCAGACATTCGTGCAATGCCAGGTAAGGTTCAGAGAGGTGAATACACCTTGGAAGATGTATTGAATGATGCCAAGAAAATACAGGATGCTGGGTTGGTAGAAGCGGGATACGGTTGGTATCCTCGCGTTTCAAAAGGTGGTGACTATTGGCAATTCTATCAGTCGTATGGTGGAGAAATGCTAGATAGCTCCTCTGGAAAATTGGTCTTCGACAAAGCCGCCATGCAAAAAGTTTATGAATTTTTTGCAAAAGCCGTTGAAATGGGGGTCACCCGAAAAAACCATATCGGAACCCCATGGGATCAATGGTACTCCGAGGTTGCTTCAGGCAAAGCCGGTCTGTGGCATGGAGGCACCTGGCACTACGCCCGATACACAGGCAAGGAAGGCCTGAAAGACTTCTTTGGAAGTGTGATGTTCAGCCTCATTCCTGCAGGGGATTCCAACGGTAAAGCGAATACCATCACCCATCCATTAGTTTATCTAGTCACAAATCGAGGTAGTGAAGATGATGCAGCAATAGCCGCTCAACTTATTACCATTGCCTCTGAGCCTCGCATAAACACCCTCCATGCAATTAAGTCTGCCCATCTTGGTATCGCCAAGTCACAGCAGTCAGTACCTCTTTATGCCAACGACCGCTGGGCGAGTGAGGCAACCGTGCGCCTTCTCCCCTACGCTAGCGCTCAGCCGAACCACACAGGTTTCTCACCTTACTTTGATGCCATGTGGAAAGGTCTCGAAGCCAGTTGGACCGGTCAGAAATCTCCCGCACAAGCTATTGCTGATGTAGAGTCCGAGTTGAAAGTCCAACTCGGTGGTGACATCATCATCCGCTAACTCTCTCTTTCATCTCCCCAGTTCATTTTGGGGGGATATTTTTCCATTGTACTCATATTAGTTTTCTTGGCCAATGAGTTTATCCGCAAAACTTGGCTACGTCTTTATTGCCCCTGCATTGGTTTTAGTTGCAGTTTTTTTTCTGACACCAGTGGTCCTGACGGGGATCTTCTCATTCACAAATATGAGTACTGCCACGGGAATTACAGGTGGTGCCTACCAAATAACACCCTCACTTCTCAGAGATCTTTCAGGCAATGGATTCGAAAAAAAGACATTGGACACCATTGGTACTGAAAGCTATCAGGTGAGCCAAGCTACTTTGCAGGTTGCTCGCGAAGCTGGATCTCATCTTGATTTACTATCAGAGTTGGAAGCAGATCACCTTGGGTCAAATTTTAAGAATCGCAGAGAATTCGAACGTTTTCTCAAAAAATTACAAAATAGACCCCGTAGTACACGTGAACTAAAATCGACCTCACCTCACTTTAAAAAATCGCTGATCAATGAGCGCTTTGAAACAGAGATAGACTTAAGAAATTCGCTTGTAGAAATGCAAGCTAACCTCTCTGAAGAGCAACTCAACACACTGATCCAAGCCGCATACACCGGGTGGATTTGGACCACCGATAACTTTCACAAAATGGTAATTCTTCCGGAAACCAAGCAGATCCTCTTCAACACCATCATTTATGTCACCTTTACCCTATTGCTCTTTAACGTGGGCTTTGCTCTGGTACTCGCTATCGCAACCTTCTATCTACCGAAGGGCCAAGCAGGAGTCTTTAGAGCACTTTGGCTGTTACCTCGAATTTCGCCATCTGTGCTCTATGTTGTTCTCTGGAAGTGGCTCACTTGGGATACGGGATTTTTAAACGCAATTCTGAATCCTCTGGGTGTCGCACAGCGCAACTGGATGTTGGACACTACTCTCAATGCCTGGTTCTTCGTTGTGTTGATTAACGGATTCATTGGTGCTTCGATGGGGATGATTCTGTTTTCCAGTGCAATTACCGCGATTCCCAAACCCCTTCTTTACGCTAGTGAGGTGGACGGAGCAAATCGCTGGCAACAAATACGCTTCATCATTTTGCCGCAGTTAAAGTGGCCGATTCTCTTTGTGACAGTCTATCAATGCCTTTCCTTACTCACATCCTTTGAACAAATTCTGCTCTCCACAGACGGAGGACCTGGCTCTTCAACAGAAGTCTGGGCGCTGGCCGCATACCACAGCGCTTTAGACAACTACTGGGGCAATTTACAGTATGGATACGGAGCAGCACTAGCTTTGGTTTTGGTGATAATTGGAGTGATCATGTCTTTTATTTTTTTACGTTTCTTCCGCTTCCAAGAATTGGTGCGTCAACCTCGAATTGAGCAGTAAGGATTCTTGTGTCCCAAAACTTCAAGAATTGGCCGATTCTAACTGGTTTGGTGCTAGCAACTGTGCCGATCGTTTTGATGTATTCCTATCTTGTGCTGGATACTGTTACCGATACAAAACCTGGTAGTATATTTCCCAACAGTTTCACTCTAGAGCACTGGCGATTTCTTTACGAAGACATCGAAGGGAAAGCCAACATCTGGCAGGTAACCCTAAACACTCTCGTCTTTGCCAGCTCCGTGATGTTACTGGTGCTCTCTGTTTCTTCTACAGCAGGGTACGCACTATCACGCCTGAATATTCCCTTTCGTCGAGAATTTCTTGCTGGAGTGCTTATTTTACATGCTTTCCCATCAATCACGCTAATCATTGCCATCTTCCTCATTCTCCAGTTAATCGGCCTCTACAACACCCTCATTGGGGTGATCATTGTAATGACCTCTCTGCAACTTCCATTAGGGATATGGATCATGAAAGGGTTCTATGATTCTGTACCCTGGGAAATTGAAATGGCTGGCTTACAAGATGGAGCTAGTCGTTTTACGGTCTGGTATCGTCTGGTCCTACCCCAAGTACGTCCAGGGATTATTGCTTTGGGAGTATTCTCATTTCTCTCCGGCTGGGGCGAATACATTCTGCCTACTGTGTTAGCGCCTGCGAACAATGTGCAGGTGCTCTCAGGCTACCTCGCTTCCTTGATTGCTGATGATCGCAATTTTGAATTCAATCTCTTTAAATCGGTGGGGCTGTTCTACGCAACTCCTGTCGTGATCATGTATTTGTTCTTCCAGGACAAGCTGATGAATATCTATGGAGGAGGAACCAAGGGCTGATGGAAATCATTCTTGAGGATTTCACCAAACGCTTTGGTGATGTGACTGTCATCGAAAAGATGAATCTGAAAATTCGGGAAGGAGAAATGCTAGCCCTGTTGGGTCCGTCAGGATGCGGCAAATCCACAACCCTTTTCACAATTTGTGGCATCCATCGGGTTGACGGTGGGCGGGTTCTGTTTGGCGAAAAGGATGTCAGTCGTGTTGCTGCCCAGCAGCGTAATGTTGGGGTTGTCTTCCAATCGTATGCTCTCTATCCCCACATGAGTGTTTTTGAAAATATTGCCTTTCCATTGACTGTTCGGAAGGAGAACAAAAATACAATCCGTGAGAAAGTCGCTGAAATTGCTGAGTTAGTTCATATTGGAGAATTATTAGAGCGACGACCTGAGCAGCTTTCTGGTGGTCAACAGCAGCGTGTTGCGCTAGCAAGAGCATTAGTGCGCAAGCCTGGTATCCTGCTTCTGGATGAACCGTTGGCTAACCTGGATGCCAAGCTACGTCTTGAAATGCGATCTGAGATCCGAAGAATTCAGTTGGAAACTAGGATCTCTGCAGTGCTGGTTACTCATGATCAAGTAGAAGCCATGAGTATGAGTGACAGAATTGCAATCATGAAGGAGGGCGAGATCCTACAAGTCGCTTCTCCAACAGAGATGTATCAACAACCAGTCAATGACTTTGTGGCAGGCTTCTTGGGCAACCCCCCAATCGCTTTTCTAAATGCCCTAGTCCAGGACGGAAAAATCGATGTATTGAATGGAAAAATCCAATTTGATTTTCCAAGAAATGCTAAACCATCAAATAGCACGAAGATTCGCTTGGGAATTCGGCCAGAACACTACCAGCCTAACAATCCCATTCAAATCCCAGGAACCATCTCTTTTGTTGAAACCCAAGGTCGAGAAAATCTCTATGATGTCAAACTGGAAGATGGTTCTATTTTACGCTCCATTCAATCGTCTGCATTTGGTACTATTGAGAAAAACAGCCAGGTGAGTTGGGGAGTGCAACCCGATCAGTTACTGATTTTTGATCAAGCAGGTAATTCTATTTGAATATCGAACTAATTGGTACTCACGCTAGTTATCTCCCATTCGTCGGAGCACTTTCTCGAAAAATCAGCCTTTCATTCAGGAACCGGTTGTAACAACCGCTCCCCTCTTCAAGTCTCTGAAATCCAAATTTTGGATCTCATCATTATTCCTGATTTTTGATTTAATTTTAAGTACTTATGTATTTTTGATTTGATTGGTTTGCTCATTTATTTACAAACAGGAATTCTATGCCCTGGGATCCTAATCCCAACAATGACCGCTTTGATCCTTTGCCGAATGAAAAGACGATGAAGGCTGTAGTGACCGCGGGTAATGGGGGATTCGAACAACTCCAATGCCGAGTAGTCAAACGCCCTCAACCTCGAGCTGGAGAAGTTCTCATAAAAGTCCTTGCAGCTGGGATTAACAATACGGAAATCAATACACGGATTGGTTGGTATTCGGATGCTGTGTCAGGTTCAACTGCTGAAATCGCAGTAGCTGGCTCCGGATCGCTTAACGCAGACGGAGGTTGGAACGCGGCCACCCCATTCCCTTTTATTCAGGGTACAGATTGTTGTGGAGAGGTAGCCGAGGTAGGCGCAGGTGGCAATAAGGAACTCCTAGGGAAACGTGTGCTAGTTCGTCCCTGTATGCGTCCAAAGGGATTTGACTCGATGAAAAACATCTGGATGGGTTCAGATTTTGACGGTGCCTTTGCCCAGTTTGTCAAGGTTCTTCAAACAGAGGTTTTTCCCGTGGAATGTGACTGGAGTGCTGTAGAGCTGGCAACGATTCCTTGTGCCTATGGGACAGCAGAAAATATGATTCAGCGAGCAGGGATTCAAGATGGAGAGCAGGTCTTGATCACAGGGGCATCAGGCGGAGTTGGCTCGGCAGCGCTCCAATTAGTTAAACTTCGAGGTGCGGAAGTAATTGCTTTGGTCTCTTCAACGAAACAGGCTCAAATTCTGGAGCTTGGTGCCGTGAGAGTATTGGAAAGGAATCAAAATCTTATTGAGTCTATCGGGGAAGAATCTATCGATGTAGTCATTGACATTGTAGCAGGTAAAACATTTCATTCCCTGCTCAAGGTACTCAAACGAGGTGGGCGTTATGTCTCTGCAGGAGCGATTGGTGGACCGCTAGTTTCTTTTGATACGCGAACTTTTTATCTTAAGGACTTGCAGTTGATTGGTTGTACTGCCTGGGATGAACCCGTGTTGCCAAGCCTAGTTTCCTACATTGAAAAAAATCAAATAAAGCCATTGCTAGCCAAGACATTTCCACTTGAAATGATTGCCAAAGCTCAACAGGAATTCTTACTCAAAAAGCATGTTGGGAATTTTGTGCTTAATCCCCCCGAAAAAATGTAGAATGAATAAAAACAATAACTTTGTTTGATTTCTCAAGAAACAGCTTAATAGAACTCAGTTTTTTCGAAAAAAGGTTCTGTAGCTAAATTGAGAGTATTTTCGAAATAAGCTTGTTAAGAATACACCAGTCCACGGTGCATCATTAAAGTCTCTGGCTCGGCCTTGAAAGCGGGAACAAATTCTACTCACCTTAGTAGAACAGATGAACTCATCTGGGTTTTGCTGACGCAGCAATTTCCCAATCTGATGTTCAATTGATCCATGGCCGCACCAGGGTGCTGTATCATAGTGGCGAATGCCTACAGACCACGTTGCGAGTGTTTCGTGTGATTGTGTTTCTGAGACACGCTCGAACAATTCACCGAGCTCCTCCAAAACCAAGTATTGGAAGATTAAGATTAGTCTGCCCAAGTTATCTTTGGGGTAGTTTATTCAATTTCGAATGAAGTATTTTTTGTGGGTAGTCTTTTGGAGAGGGCAATTTGGAAATTGACCGCTTGTGCTCTAACAATTGCTACAAGTGGTAAATTTAAGAAACGAGGCATGGGAAATTTTCAGTATGGTGAGAGCCAGCTTTCTTTAATACCAAGTCCAAATCCAGGCCGATCATCCAATTCCATCCAACCGTCTTTTGGAATTTTTTGGTCTGGTAGGTCGTTGGTTTCCTCTAACGGGATTCCTGGTGCTCCTCTCACAAAATATTCTAGCCAGGGAACACAAGATAAAGCGTGTGAGAAATGTTGACCGTAAGGGTTACGCCCACCTGCATGTAGCATCACTTTCTTACCAGCTGACTCAGCAATAGCAGCAATTTTCAAACAGGTTGTTAGGCCCCCCACCCAATTGATATCGGGTTGTAAGATATCTACTACATCATTGGAAACAGCCCATTGAAATGGGAAATGGCTGTACCAGTGTTCCCCAGTCGTCAAAGTTTGCCAGGGAAGTTCTTTACGTAGAGAAATGTGACCTAAGAAATCCTCAGATAACAAACATTCTTCCATCCATCTTAAACGACAATGTCGAAGCTGCTCAGCCAATCGAACAGTATATTCAACATCCAACGCCATCCAGCAATCGAGCATCAATTCAGAATCATCACCGATGATAGATCTCGCTTTTTCAACAAAATCCACGTTCTTTTTTAAACCATCCAAGCCATCGGCAGGCCCGTAAGGACAAGCAAGCTTAAATGCCCTAAAGCCCAATTCTTTGTACCATTCGACATCGTTTCCAGTTGCATAGCAAAAAATTTTCTTTTCTTTGGGCCCACCAATGAGGGAATAAACAGGTATGCCCAATGATTTTGCCTTCGCGTCCCAGAGAGCCAGATCAATAGCGCTGATTGCGTAGGAAGCAAGGCCCACTGTTCCAAAGGGCTTTGTCAAACGGAACATCATGTCTGAAATCATTTCTACAGCAAAACCATCCTGACCCACTAAATTTGGTGCAAGATGATCCCTTATAATGGTTGCTGCTACAGCACCATGGTCTGTCATCCCCAAGCCCCAGTCCCCATTTTCCAAAGTAATTTTACACCAAACACTGTTCCACTTAGGAAGCCATAGGCTGCGGTGTGCTTTGACTGATGGGAAGCGTGACATGGGATTGGCGACTTCATCGGTTTCAGCCCAGGACAGTTTTCTTGGTTTTGAAGTGAAGTTCTTTTTCGGAAATTCAACTTTAACACATTCAATGGATTTAATTTTCATTTGTCATGCAGAGAATAAGATTCAATAACTAAAGGGAAAGTAAATGATTCATAAAGCCATCGTAATGTTTCATGTACAAACCATCATAAAAATATTTCTTCATTGATCTTGCCTTCTCTGTAGGTATCAGATCCCAGCTATTTTGGGTTCCAACTACAGAGAGATGAAGCGAGCAAGCGATATTCAGCATATAAGTAGACATAAATGCCTCTTCAATACAGTGTCCTGAAACCAGCGCACCATGATTTTTGAGGAAAAGAACATTTTTGTTCTCAAAAGCCTCAACAAGTCTCTGAATGTTTAGTTCAGCTGGGTTTGAATTATATTCATTGAAATAACCACAAGAATCCATGAAACAGCAAGAGTGCTGAGTCAATCGAGGTTCGAACACAAAATCAGTTCTTGTCGCAACTGTTGTAATGGGTTGGGTATGAATATGAAAAACACACTTGTGGGTATCCAATTGTTGGTGCACAGGAATGTGAAAATACGAGGCAGCTTCAAGGGGCCTCATCTCACCAACGAATGATTCTTTTTCTTTATCATAAACCGATATATTGTCCTCATTCACAAGATCCCAATGAACATGACCAGGTGTGATTAAAACCAAATTTAAGGATAACGGATCGTCATAACTGATGTGATTCCACACGCCCTCGACCAGTGAATGAAGTGAGCCTAAATGATGAGCAGAAACAAAATTTTGTATCACAGATCTTGAGTGTCTTAGGATCATGAATCTAACCAATTCTGTTTTATATCAAGCGTTGGAATCGACCCAATAAGATCTTGAGTGTATTTATTCTTAGGAGTTTTAATAATTGATTTACAATTGCCGATCTCAACAACAAAACCATTTTTCATTACAACCAGTTCATCGCATGCATTATAAGCAGTTGTAAGATCGTGTGTTATATAAAGAATTGATATCTGATGATTTAAATTTAAA
>DPLM01000057.1 GCA_003541985.1 Deltaproteobacteria bacterium
AAGATTGATATCACACTTTATTAAATCTTTGCTATTCATAGACAGGAGGAAGATTACTTTAAGTGCTTCGGCAACGTTTTTCACCATACTGTAGAACTTGTTGTGGTTATCACAGCCTCCATCAATGGCTATTCCCCCTAACATCAACAAAATTGACAAGGCTGCGACAAATTTTTTCACGCTTAGTATTTAAATGAGTAACTTATATTTTTCATCTGCCAACTGTTCCGTCAGATGCTCAGGGGAATCAAAATCAATTTTTTTTAGTGGTAGCACTCTTTCTTTTAAACTTAAATTTTTAGCATTCGCATAATCGGAATGCTACTTTTTCTTAATCAGCGCACCTCGATTTCTGCTGGCTGAATAATAAATCTGGCTTTTGGATCCAGCTGTTCTGGGGGATGTTGATCAGAGATTTTCCAGCCATGATGCAACAATTCTCCACGATATGGAGCAGACCCACGCAAATTTCCAGTAAGCGTAATTTCAGATAGATTGTAGTTAGCCTCTACGTCGACCAATACCCCTTCCTCCTCGGTACGGATCGCTTCCATTGTGAAGTAGTCGACCAATATTTTGGCGCATCCATCATGGACCACTCTCGCTGCCTCACCTATCTCAGCATTTGAGAAAGTGGTGATGTCTTGCTGTAAAAAGTCTACCAAACGACCTTGCTTCTGAAAGAGCGACAAAAGAAAAACTCCATCAATATTTTTTTCGTTCCTTATTGAGATTTCTTCCGGCCCTTTTGATTGGACAGGCTCTGTCAGTTTTGATTCTTCAATGACTTTTTCTTCCACTTGCTCTTGTGCTTCCTCTGGCTCAGTTAATTCTGCTCCTTCTGAATCCTTTGGAACAGCTAACGGAGGTAAACCTTGTTTGAGTCGTTTTTTATTTTCCTTCTCCAATCTTCGTTGGCTTTTTTCAAGTGCGTTGACTCTGCTAACCTCTGCAAGAGCTGCATGTATGTAGTTACCCGCACGGCGGCTAAAAATCACTTTTAAAAAGCAATAAAATGAATACAGAAAAATTCTGAAAAGAAAGTTGAGATTTTTTTCAGGCTGCATAGTTCTCTGAATACAAATTGGTTTAATTTAACGTTAAAACTCTAAAGTAGAATCGATTGAAAAGGCAATTCAAAGGTACTGAGAATCGGCTGGTAGTATCTTTAGAGATTTGTTAAAAATACTTGTTCTTTTAAACTCCAAAACCGACTTACTAATCTGTTTAAACGTTCTTGTACGTTCCTAAGCCTAAATGAAAAACGAATCGACTGATCCAAGTTTTATCCGAAATTTCTCAATTATAGCACATATTGACCATGGCAAGTCTACCCTTGCAGACTGCTTGATGAGGACTACGCACGCGGTTACCGCTCGTGAGGCACAAGAACAACTCCTCGATAACATGGACATTGAGCGTGAGCGTGGGATCACTGTAAAGTCGCAAACCGTTCGTCTAAATTACAAATCAGCTAGCGGCCAGGAATACACACTGAATTTGATTGATACGCCAGGCCATGTGGACTTCACGTATGAGGTTTCAAGATCTCTAGCTGCTTGTGAAGGAGCTTTGCTTGTAGTAGATGCAGCTCAAGGAGTGGAGGCGCAGACGCTGGCAAATGTATACATGGCACTCGATAACGATTTGGAAATTATTCCAGTCCTCAACAAAATTGATCTTCCCACAGCTGAACCACACCGTGTCATTACTGAAATTGAAGAAATTATTGGGCTCGACGCCCAAGACTCAGCGAGAGTAAGCGCCAAAAACAACATCGGGATCCAAGAACTTTTAGAGCAGATAGTTCAGAAAGTTCCACCACCAACTGGAAATCCAGATATCCCACTGCGAGGACTAATCTTTGACTCTTGGTTTGACCCCTATCTGGGAATTGTGATCCTGATCCGAGTTGTTGATGGAACAATTAAAGTTGGCGAAGTCATCCAGTTCATGGCGACTGGTTTTGAGTACGAAGTAACACAACTTGGTGTCTTCACCCCTTTCAGAAAAGAACGATCCGAACTCAGTACAGGAGAAGTTGGATTTGCCTGTGCTTCAATTAAAACCATTGGTCACACCAAAATTGGCGACACAGTTACTCATGCGAACAACCCCGCTACAACCTCCCTTTCAGGATATGCTGAGGCTAAGCCAATGGTCTTCAGTGGTATTTATCCAGTAAGTAGTGAAGACTACGAAAACCTGCGTGAAGCGCTACGGAAATTGGCCTTAAATGATTCTTCATTGACCTATGAACCAGAAACCTCTGCAGCATTGGGGTTTGGTTTCCGATGCGGATTCTTGGGCCTTCTTCATATGGAAATCGCCCAAGAACGACTAGAGAGAGAATTCAAAATTGACCTCATCACGACCGCGCCAAGTGTTGTCTATGATGTTTACTTGAAAGATGGGGGACTACTAAAAGTTGATAATCCCTCTCAACTTCCATCAGCTTCTGACCTCAACCACATCGAAGAGCCCTACATCCTCAGCAGAATTTTCACCCCGCAGGAATATGTTGGTAACATTATTAAGTTAGCTCAGGAACGACGTGGGATTCAGACTAATATGGAGTACCCTTCAGCAAACCGGGTCATGCTCGAATATGAGTTCCCGTTGAACGAAATTGTTCTTGATTTCTATGACCGCTTAAAATCTGTTTCGCGTGGCTACGCTTCCTTCGACTACGAGTTGATCGACTATAGATTGGGTGATCTTTCAAAGCTGGATATTCTTTTAAATGGTGATGTTGTTGATGCTTTGTCATTGATAGTCCCCAAAGAACAAGCCTATTATCGGGGAAGAGAGCTTTGTAAGCAGTTCAAGAAGTTACTGCCAAGGCAGATGTACGAAATTGCGATTCAAGCGGCAATCGGCTCAAAGGTCATTGCTCGGGAAACCCTTGGTGCTCTACGCAAAGATGTGACTGCAAAGTGCTACGGAGGTGATATTACACGAAAAAGGAAGCTTTTGGAAAAGCAGAAGGAAGGAAAAAAGCGAATGAAGCGGCTAGGCGCTGTTGAAGTCCCTCAAGAAGCTTTCATGGCGGTACTGAAGATAGATAATGGAGGTTCAAGTAGCTAGTTCATCCCGCAGGAGACTCATAATGACAACATATGGGATACCTAAATGGAGACATCCGCGAAGTTCGGGATGAATGATCTGGAATTCCTGAACTACATAAAGATCTTCTGGCTCCACTTCGTCTAAATGTCCTGGCTTAAGCATATGTTTGAATCGGTCGATTTCTAAATTCCCTTTTTGGCTCCATGATCTTGGGATTCCATGGAAGCAACGTCGCAAGATCTCACCGATCTCAAGGTAAATTCCAGAATCTGCATCGGTTACCTCATGCCAGCGTTTGCCAGATGAGCCAAATTCGAGGTTGTACTTTCTACCCGCCAAGCCTTCAGCCAGTGATCGGTTAAGGTGCATAAACCAAACTGTGTTGTGAGGCTGTACCCAGATCATTGAAAAGTATGATCGTCGAGGAAAAAGCTGTGTCAAATCTTGATAAGTTATTTGAAATTGGTGCTTGAATTCTATCCGTAATTTTCTGGGTAAGACCTGCATTAAAATTAAGCGAAGATAAGCAGAAAGTCGGTCTGCAATGGGTAATAAAGATCTTTCAAGCACGGCATCAAGTTTTTGGCAAATATTAGTCTCCCCTGACAAGGGGGAATCAACCGTTTCAGATTCAAGGCCGAAAGTTTCCCGAAGCATTCCCTCCATGATTTCTGGATCAAAGAAGGTATCTCCAGAAGGTATCATATTTTCGTGCCCCATAAAGTTCTCACAATAAATGATGGAAAAGATAGCTTAATATTGCAATTTACAAGCCGAAAAAATGACTCAAATTTTGAGAAAAATCACAGAATATCATGGTTTTGATCACTCATATTTCATAAATGAATTGTATCGACCACTTTCCAACCAGCACACAAGCCCAGCTAAAAAGCTCCCATGTCCAAAAGTAAAAAAGACCCAGAGAATTTGACGATTGATGAAGAGATCCTTTCTTCTGAGGATCTGAATGATAGCCGATTATACTTCAACAGAGAGTTGAGTTGGCTCGAGTTCAACCAGAGAGTATTGGAACAAGCAAAAGATGAAAATCATCCACTCCTGGAGCGCATTAAATTTCTAGCGATCGTGCAAACAAACATGGATGAGTTTTTCATGGTTCGTGTGGCTGCACTTCTAAAACAGATGCGCTCAGGAAGTGACAACATTGCACCTGATGGAATGAGTGTAGAAGAGCAGCTCGGTGCGATTCGATCTAGGGTTCAGCAGATGAAACAAGACCAACAACAATGTTGGACCGAACAACTCCGACCTCAATTGGAGCAACATTCGGTACGATTTATCGAACCAGAACAATATACTCGAGAACTGAGAGAATATCTTTCAAACTACTATCAGCAAGGAGTCCACCCTGTTCTGACACCCCTCGCTTTCGATCCTGGACATCCGTTCCCGTTCATCTCCAGCATGAGTTTAAATCTAGCGGTAGTGGTGCAATACGGTCCACATGAAAAGAACTTCGCTCGGATTAAAATTCCAGATATTTTGCCACGATTCATACCAGTTCCGGAAGAACTGGCGGGTAGCCGATACGGCTTTGTCTACCTAGAGGATGTTATTAAAGACAATCTAAAGGAGCTATTTCCTGACAATAATGTGCTAGATGTTTATGTTTTTCGCGTCATCCGGGATACTGACCTTGTCATTCAAGAAGACGAGGCTGGGGATCTACTAGAGAACGTTGATCGTAGTCTGAAACAACTGCGTTATGGCAATGTTTCTTTGCTCCAGGTAGAAGAACAAATGCCTGAAGAACTTCTCCAGGTGCTAATGGAAAATTTTGAAATTGAATGGGGACGAGGCATTGTCACAAGAACTCATACCAGGATGAACTTTGGAGCATGGTTCTCTTTGCTAAAGTTACCATTACCTCAGTTGAAGGATACTCCTTTCAAGCCCTCTATTTTGTTCACAAGAGAACAACGAGATACTATTTTTGATAGGATTCGACTCCAGGATTACCTGATTCATCATCCTTTTGAGTCATTCGATTCCGTTGAAGAATTTATTTCTGCAGCAGTCAGGGATCCTCATGTTATTGGGATCAAGATGACCCTCTATCGCGTGGGATCTGATTCCCAGATTGTTGAAAAGCTTATTGAGGCTGCAGAGGATGGGAAACAAGTAGCTGTACTAGTGGAACTTAAAGCACGCTTTGATGAGAAAAACAACATCGTCTGGGCAAGACGCCTTGAGTCGGTGGGAGCCCACGTAGTTTACGGCATGTTGAAGCTCAAGACCCACTGCAAGCTATGTATGGTGATTCGAAAAGAAGGAGATGGCATTCGCAGATACATGCACATTGGGACTGGAAACTACAATCCGGGCTCTTCAAAAATATACACTGATGTTGGCATCTTTACAGCTAGTGAACAGATTGGCCGAGATGTAACCGATGTTTTTAATTACTTAACAGGCTACTCCGGCAAACATGATTACGACCACCTTCTCGTAGCGCCACGCTCCTTGAGACGGAAGCTAGAAGAAATGATTGACCGGGAGGCAGAGATTGCTAGATCTGGTAAAGCAGGCCGGATAATTATCAAAGCAAACGCAGTTACCCATCCTTCGGTAATCCAAGCACTTTATCGAGCGTCTCAAGCAGGTGTAAAAATTGATCTGATTATTCGTGGCATCTGTTGTCTAAGACCAGGACTCCCCAATATTAGTGAGAACATTAGAGTTCGTTCAATTATCGGGCGCTTTCTGGAACACTCGAGACTGTTTTATTTCCAAAATGGTGGCTCAGAGGAAATGTACATTGGAAGTGCTGACATCATGGAAAGGAATCTTGACCGCCGGGTTGAAGTACTCATCCCTATTTTGGAAGCTCAGCTTCTAAAAGTGCTGATGGAAAAAGTCCTCCAATCACAACTAAAAGATAACCAATTGTCCTTTGAATTACTCTCAGACGGAACCTATGAAAGAATTCGACCTGAGGAAAGAGCCGAAGAATCCTATAACTCGCAAATTGAAATGTTACAGGCTTACTCGGAAGCTTCTAATTGATTTACAAGGTGTAACTTCGTGCTAGCAAAGCGCATCATTGCTTGTCTTGACATCAAAGCTGGCCGTGTTGTCAAGGGGACTGGTTTTTTAGGCTTGCGCGATGCTGGAAACCCAATTGAATTGGCCCAAAGTTACAATAAACAATCCGCAGATGAGCTAGTTTTCTTGGACATCGCGGCCTCATTAGAAAATCGTGGGACAACCATTGAGCTTGCAACAAAACTAGCCAGAGAATTGTTTATCCCATTCACAATCGGAGGCGGAATATCTTCGTTAGATCATATTGCCGATCTAGTTACTGCTGGTGCAGATAAAATCTCTGTCAATTCTTCTGCATTGAAAAATCCTGATTTGATCACAGAAGGAGCGAAACACTTTGGATCTCAGTGCATGGTCATTGCGATTGATGCCAAAAAAACAGGAAATCACTGGGAGGTGTTCAGTCACGGTGG
>DPLM01000068.1 GCA_003541985.1 Deltaproteobacteria bacterium
AGCAAACCATCGTGTGGTAGCCAACCAAGATTGGATGGTTCCTCAAGTGAAGGAGGCAAAAGTTTTGGTGAGTCATCAAGATCAGGTCACCAGATTACCTGCACAGGCTCGAAGGATCCTCGAAAGTGAATTTTGTCCAAACGCAATGTTTCAACTTGGTGAACACATCATTGGGTGTCAAGGTCATCCTGAATTTAAGCCTGAATACTCTCATGCGTTGATGGAAATACGCAAAGGGAAGATGCCCGAAAGCGTTCGCCAAGCAGGTATAGATTCACTCACAAAAAATACTGAACTCGGACCTTTACCTCTCTGGATTGAAAATTTCCTCAAATCACACCAAAAATCATAACTTTTTTAGGTGAACCAATGAACTCCTCAACTTCCAGCCCAATTCCAAGTCGTATTACGACTTTGCTGGTCTATGGGCGAGCTCCCTTAGCACTTGCGGGCTTGATCTGTGCGATTCTTACCATGATCTTGCGTAATCCATCTCTTTATTTTTTGGGAATGGCTTGTCTAGTCATTGCTATGATATTTGATTTAGTGGATGGCTGGTTTGCAGCGCGATTTCAGCCCCATCACAAGCTCGCAGAATTAGCAGAGCGATTGATGGACAAGTTAGTCTATTCACTGATCTTCCCACTTGTTGCTTTTGGAATGATGTGGCGGTTCCACCATCTGCCAGAATCCAGTTCAAATCAACACTTGGAACTGTTTCACTCAATGTTTGTACTATTACTCGCTATTATTGTCCTGATGCGAGATCACTTTGCCCATTTTATGTTGGGATTCGCCCAGACACATGGGGAAGCACCTGGAATGCGAGAATTGAGTCGTCTTCGCACTATGGTAGCAACTCCAGTTGGAGCTTTTCTGTATGGATATGCTTTCTACATTCCCGAAGCAGCCGAAGTATTACCTAATTGGTTGAACCAAATTGGAGGACTATCGCTTCAGACGATGATGGTTCTGGAAGTGTTCTTTCTGATCATCAATTTTGGTTCGATTGCAAGCTATTGCCGCAAATACGGCACCTTTTGCTTAGATGACCTTTGTCTTGGAGATGTGAAGCTGCGTCGGCAAATTCTCGCTACACTACCAAACTCTTTAACCGTAATGAATGCCCTGATGGGACTACTGGCCATCTGGTTTGCCCAGCAACAGGAAATGCATCAGGCTTATCTCATTCTGGTGGGAGCAGCTTTCTTTGATAAGTTGGACGGAGCCCTAGCCCGAAAACTTGGACTGATTCAACCTCCAGATCCACAAAAAAAAAGGAACATCACCACTGGTGGTATCCTAGATGACATCTCTGATGGTGTCAGCTTTTGCTTAGCCCCTGCAATCATATTCTATATTCTTATGGATCGGATTGATCACCCTGGCATGCAGGTGCTTCCTTATAGTCTGATTGCAATTATTTATGCTGTTGCTGGGATCGCAAGGTTAGTCGCCTTTACTTTGGATACGACACCAACTCCTGGTTTTTTTAAAGGAATCCCTTCTCCCGGGGCAGCACTGCTCGTAACAGCTCCACTCATTATGCTTGAACAAGCCAGATTTAGCGAATCATCTAGTTTGTTGATTTGGGTATATCTTTGCTCCGGAATGATGATTCTTTGCTCACTACTGATGAATTTCTACAAGATCCGATATATTCATGCTGGTCGTTACTTCAACAAAAATCCCTGGATGGGTAGAGCAACAGGACTGATTCTAGTTGTATTTGCGTTCACAGATTTCTTTGGTTACGTTGCCTTCATCTACATGCTTGGTTACGCCATCTCTCCAATTCTGATCGGGAAAAATTCTCCGGAGGTCAGTAATCAGGAATCACATAACCCAGCCCATAACTAACGGTTCTCAGATTTGAACAGCGAAAATCCCGACCGGCTTGTTGCTCCTGAAATTCAGGATGGGGAGTCACAGGACTTATCTCTGCGGCCAACCTGCCTCGGTGAATATATTGGTCAATCGACAATAAAAGAGAATCTGCGGGTTTTCATTCATGCTGCTCGCAAGCGAGGCCAGGCATTGGATCACGTGCTTCTGAGCGGTCCTCCTGGATTAGGTAAAACTACTTTGGCTAATATTTTTGCAAATGAGTTAAATGTTCCGTTAAGGTCCTCCTCAGGTCCAGTAGTAGAAAGACAAGGTGATCTGGCAGCAATTTTAACCAACTTGGAACCAGGATCTGTTCTATTTCTGGATGAAATTCATCGAATGAATCGGGTTGTCGAGGAAGTGCTTTATTCCGCAATGGAAGATTTTACTTTGGACATTCTTATTGGGGAGGGCCCTGCAGCTAGAACTGTAAAATTAGACCTACCAAGATTCACCCTCGTTGGAGCAACTACACGTGCTGGATTATTAAGTGCGCCCCTGAGAGATCGATTTGGCATTCAATGTCGGCTTGAGTACTACAATCCCGAAGAACTGAAGCTAATCATCATTAGAGCTGCAGCGTTGCTAGAAATTGAGATTGTTGAAGAAGCTGCGATGGAGCTAGCCACAAGGTCTCGAGGCACTCCAAGGATAGCAAACCGAATGCTACGACGTTGTCGGGATTTTGCAGACTTAGAAACTGGAGGGGTTATCACACTGAAGCTGGTCCAGAAAAGCCTGGCGAGGATGGGGATTGATGCACTAGGCTTGGATAAAATGGACTGTCAAATACTGCGTACTATCATCGAAAAATATGACGGCGGTCCTGTAGGTTTGAACACTCTTTCTGCTGCGGTCTCTGAAGAACAGGACACTCTTGAAGAAGTTTACGAACCCTTCCTACTGATGCAGGGATTCCTCCAAAGAACACCGCGTGGCAGGATGGCAACCCGACAAGCCTACGAGCATCTTGGCATGAACATTCGCTCAGAAAATCAACTTCATCTTTTCTCTAACAGATGAAAATATATTTATTCTTAATTATCCACTCTCTGAATATTCGCCCCGAGTCTACGCAAGCGTTCGTCAATTTTCTCGTAGCCCCGATCAATCTGATGAACATTTTGGATGATACTTTCACCTTTTGCACAAAGTGCAGCAATTAAAAGTGCCATTCCAGCCCGAATATCTGGAGATGAGACAGGCATGCCCTGCAATTTGGACGGCCCTGAGACGACAGCCCGATGAGGATCACAGAGGAGGATTTGAGCTCCCATAGAGATCAGCTTATCTACCCAGAAGAGTCTGCTTTCAAACATTTTTTCAAAAATTAGAACCGTTCCTTTACATTGCGTTGCAACGACAGTCATTATGCTTGTCAGGTCTGCGGGGAATCCAGGCCAAGGGGCGTCATCAATCTTCGGAATGCCAAGTGATTCCTGATTGATTTGCAAAGACTGCCCTGCTGGAATCATTAAGTCATCGCCTTCTGTATTTGTAGCCACCCCCAGTCTTTCAAACATCATCCTGACCATTTTCAGCTGATCAACGCCCGCGTTCCTGATCTTGAGATCACTTCCTGTGACAGCAGCCAAACCGATGAATGAACCAACCTCTGTGTGGTCAGGCTGGATAGTATATTCGGCACCATGCAAGCGAACACTTCCGTCAATAGTTAATAAATTACTACCAATTCCAGTAATGTGTGCTCCCATCTTCAAAAGGCATCTGCACAAACCCTGAACATGTGGCTCGCATGCAGCATTATAGATTGTTGTTCTACCCCAGGCCATGGTAGCAGCCATGATCGCATTCTCTGTGGCCATGACGCTAGCTTCATCAAGGTAAATTGCCGTTCCACAGAGTCTATCTGTTTTCATCACATACTGACCCTCTGAATCCAACTCAATATTTGCTCCCAATTGTCGTAGAGCAAGAAGGTGAGTTTGAACTGGACGCATTCCAATCCGGTCGCCACCAGGTGCAGGGAGGCGGATACAGCCATAGCGGGCGAGCATTGGACCAGCTAACAGAAATGATCCTCGAATTTCACGGGCTGCTACTTTATCGGGATCACAATGAGTTAGTTGACAAGACTCGAAACGTAGGGAATGAGGACCAATTTCTTCAATAATGACCCCCAAGCTCTCGAGCAGGTCCATCATTGATCGAATATCGGCAATGTCTGGGACATTATGCAGAATAACAGGATCCTCTGTCAGTAAAACTGCTGCCAATACAGGGAGGGCCTCGTTCTTATTCCCAGAAGGCGTGATCTCACCGTGAATGGAGTTTCCTCCCTGCACAATGAATTTCTCGTTAGATTTCATTTCAAATTCATCATATCCCATACTTCATCCTTGAAGAATTTACACTCCTGCTAAAACTTATTCAAAACCACACTGCAAATGAGACACCTGAAACTGCTTTGATGATCAGGATTTCTTTGAGTGATGATTGGATGATTGCTTTATTGAAACTATAAATTGATAAGAATAATCAAGAATTAAGCACTCCTGGTAATTTTTTTTAAACTGTATTTTTTTAAAAAATTTCCAAATATTACCGAAAAATCTGGAGTCCCTTTGACTTAGATGATAGAAACATTATTGTTTTCCAAAATTTTTACAATGGATGTCTATAGCCAGGAAGGTAATGCCGCCACTCCACCGCAGTAGAATTCTCCAAGAAATGCCGAAGCACCTTACTAATTGGTTGGAATTCACAGAGATCGACTACCAAGATGAAGCTGGTCAGCGTCGCAGGTGGGAGGCAGTTCATCGAAGATTTCGTAACGAGGCTGCAATCATCGTCGCCCAGCTTCGGCCAAGTGGGAAATATATCCTAGTTCGTCAATTTCGCCCCCCAACCGGAGGGTATGTTCTAGAGTTTCCAGCAGGTCTGGTCGATTCTGGCGAGACTCCTGCAGAAGCTGCTCTTCGGGAATTGAGTGAAGAGACAGGTTATCAGGGCGTTGTTAGAAGAGTAACAGAACCTATGTTCTCGTCTCCTGGTATGCTCGGCGAGGCTTGTCGTTTAGCTTTCATTGATGTTGATGAAAACTTACCCATCAACAAATCTCCCCAACCACATTCAGAGCCTGGCGAATTTTTAGATGTCTATGTAGTGGATCCTTCTGAAATTTCCAAACTAATGAAGAAGGAGGAAATGAAGACCTCACACGTTGACATCAAACTTTTTGCTTTTTTTAAGGATTTGTTTCCATCTTCGGAAGAATGATTGAACCGAACTTAGTCCAAACCAAATATTCTGAGGCTCTTAACCCAAGTACTTTCTGGGAGACTAGGCCCTCTGCAGAGCCTGTTGCCTTGTCGGAACTCGGGTTCCTCTTGACCTCAGAACAATTGGGATCAGATCGGTTAAATCATTTGAACAATCTGTTGAAACGCCTCTCACAAGTTTGTCAAACAAGTGATGAACTTCAAGCTGGGTTGCTGCTCTACCTTTATCCCTCCTACACAGATTTACCTAACCGAATGACTCAGCAACTCTGTCATCCGAATGCTTACGAAATATTTTTAAGACTCCGTCAGATTGATGGTTTATCTTTCAAGATGGAGACAGAAAAACATCTGATTCGAGCCAGAGATCTCATTTACGCAATGTGCGGTAATTTCTCGTTGATGATGGCTTTGTTACTTATTCGTCTGCACCGAATCCAGCAATTTGAGGACTTGCCAGAATATCATCTTGATATGGCTGCAAAACAATCTCTTCACGTTTATGCCCCCTTAGCTAATCGACTTGGAATTTTCTGGATTAAAGCAGAATTAGAGGACCACGCTTTTCAGATATTGGAGCCTGATCATTACTATCAACTAAAAAAGCTGGTTGCGAAAAAAAGAAATGAAAGATCCGCACTGGTAGAATCCATGTCTCGCAAAATTCGCCAGACCCTACGCAAAGCAGGCCTCATCCATCAGGTTTATGGGCGTTATAAGCGATTCTATTCGATCCATGAAAAACTTCAAAAAGTTGATCAGCAATTTGAGCGAATCCAAGATTTGATCGCCCTTCGAATCTTGTTAGACGATGTTGCTGATTGCTATGCTGCACTGAGCTATATCCACGAGCGATGGTCTCATAACGAAGATCGTTTCAAAGACTACATCACACAACCGAAGCCCAATGGCTACCAATCTCTTCACACCACCGTAACCACATCTGGAGGAGATGATGTGGAAATCCAAATCCGCACGCATGAAATGCATGCTGTTGCAGAATTTGGTATTGCTGCACACTGGCTGTATAAAGAAACCCACCGGCATCCTGCGGTTAAAGCTGATCTAAATAAGTCATTTAAGAAGCTTGATCAG
>DPLM01000356.1 GCA_003541985.1 Deltaproteobacteria bacterium
TGGATCTCATCAGAAAAAGCCTTCTTCCAGTATCGTGCAAACGTGCTCAATTTGAAACCGTCACCTAAATTCGCAGTAAACCAATAGAGAAAACCTAAATTTCAAGTCATTTACTCTTGAGAAAGTGGACCAAGGCGAGTGGCGAATTCTGAGATTTTTTGTAACCCAAAATTTGTAGGAGTCTGAAAAGGAGGTCGATCATAGACAGTCAAACCCAATCTAGCCGCCAATAGACGTTTGCCATAGCAGATTAAATGGGGGATTGTCTGCATATTGAAGACGATCATAGGCAGAATTGACATGTGAAGATTCTCCGCTTCTTCCAGCAAACCTTTTCTCCAAAATTGATAAATTTGCACTTGACGATCAATCAACTCTGGAGCTGGGATTAACCCAGCACATCCCACGCGCAATGAGTCCACTAGTTCAATTCCTCCTCTACCGTTAAATATTAGCATTTGTTTGCCGAGTACATGAACCAATTGCTCAACCTGAACTGCAGATCCCTCTCCCTTCAAGATTTGAAAATTTGGGTGGCGTAGTTTTAAATCGAGAATTTTCGGTGCACTCAAGCCAACCCCCAGATATTCAGGAGCATTTTGAATAGCAACTGGTAAGTTGATATTGTTCATCACTTCAGAGAAGTGCGCAAAGCATTCTTCTTCATCCAAAGGTCTGCGAGGGGGAGGTTGAAGTATCAACCAACTTGCTCCCAGATCCGACGCTTGTCTAGCAAATTCTATCTGAGTAGCTGAATCTACTCCAGACACAGTAACAACTAGCGGTAGCCGTCCCTCCAAATCTTCCATAGCCCACCTCAGGATTTGTAACTGTTCATCCTGACTCAATTTATTAATTTCTGTTGCCAATCCGAGGACTGCCAACCCCTGAATATTTTGTGCAAGGCAACATTGAACTTGGCGTTTCATTGCATCCCGGTCCAAGTTCCCATTAGCATTAAAAAATGAATAAAGAATTGGCCATACACCTGAGGCATGAACAGTCATAAATTCCATGTAAAGGGAAATAAGACGAGGAATACAATTTTTTCAGGAACTCATACCAATGACTCAACAGTATTTATTTAGTAACTTGCAAAATAATCTTTCCTATATGCGTACTTTCTTCCATGAGACGATGTGCCTCGTTCGCTTTCTCAAGAGGGAATGTTTGATGAACAACAACTTTTAATTGGCCTTTCTGAAACATAGGCCAAACACGTTTTATGAGCTCGCTAGCAATCTCCCCTTTTTGCTCTACAGTCCTAGGTCTGAGTGTAGACCCAGTAATTGTGAGTCGATTGATCATCATCGGTGAAAGATTAATCTCATTAACTGCGGGCTTCAAAAAAGCAATCTGAACCAACCTTCCTTCCAAAGCTAAGCAAGAAATATTTTTTTGAATATAATCACCACCCACCATGTCTAGAATCAGTTCAACCCCTTTGCCAAAGGTGATTTCTTGGACCCGATTAACAAAATTTGTCTCTCGATAATTGATAGCATGATCAGCCCCCAGTTGTAGGCATGCTTTACATTTTTCTTCACTGCCCGCAGTAATTATCACTTTGGCTCCATGAAGATGAGCCAACTGGATTGCTGTTGTCCCAATTCCACTAGACCCTCCATGAATAAGAATGGTTTCTCCCTCCTGAAGACCACCTCTCTGAAAAACGTTTGTCCAGACCGTAAAATAATTTTCTGGTACACCAGCAGCCTCAATCATTGAAAGTCCCTCAGGAACAGGCAAAACCTGGGGCACAGGTGCATTACAGTATTCGGCGTATCCTCCACCAGAAACCAAAGCGCAAACTTTGTCGCCAACTTTGTATTTTGTCACTCCATCTGAAACTAAATTAATTTCCCCGGCCACTTCAAGACCCGGTATTTGGGAGGCCCCAGGTGGGGGATTGTAATTCCCCTGACGTTGCATCACATCAGGGCGATTGATACCTGCTGCTTCAACCTTAATTAGGACCTCGCCAGCACCGACTTCAGGCACCTTTCCTGTGTCAGCTACGAGCACATCGGGATCCCCAAATTTTCTGATAGTTACTTGATTCATCATTTTTGGAAATTTCATCTTAATTTATATATTTTTATTTTTAATTATCTGGCTCTCTGCAAGTTGGATTTAAACTTGATAAAAGTCATTATGAGACAAAAATTTTTCAGTGTCCTTACTTGTTAAGTATATAATTTATATATTTTTTATAATTATTGTGGGACAAATATTTTTAGAATCTGACCATAATTTTATTTGAGGCTATTGACTCTTTATAAAAGAGGCCAATTTTAGGAGTTTGATTGATCAGATTATTTGTAGATTATTGAAAGGACTTTCCAGCGACTAAGCGTTGGTTTTCGAAAATAGAGCCCTCGTCTGGGGCTGGAGGGTAGGGCATCCGAACAGGTACTTTATCCAAGCGAGGAAGTTGTGTTTCGCCACAAATCATCCTTCCTTCAAACTCTTCAATTGTACTAATTCCTCTTAGTGGCCACGCATCTGCAGCACAATAACCGATCAAAAGGATTGGGCGGTTCTGTTCTGATTGATTTGAACGAGATCCGTGCACCATGCGAACGTGATGCATCGTGATTGCTCCAGCTTTTGCAGTCAATGGAACAGCTTTTTCTGCATCAAAAGTGGCCTGGTCCAGATCAATTGCCCCACAGAAAAAACCATCTGGGTGGTGATGATTTTCAATTGGACCCCTATGAGATTCAGGAATCATCAGTAGGGGTCCATTTTCTTCATTACATTCTTCGAGCAGCACACCAACCTCAAGAATGTCATCATTTGAGTGAGGATAGAACGCCCAATCCTGATGCCATTCAACCGCCTCACCTCCATTCGCTTGTTTAATATTGAGCTTACTGTGCTCCATCCTCAAATTTGGTCCCAGCAAGGCTCTAACACAGTTCAAAACCCCATCAGATCGCATAATTTGATCGAAGATTGGATCGACAAGATGAGGGGCTTTGATTCGCCGAACACTTGGAATTTGCTCATTATGATGATCACTCAAATCGTAGATAGTGTCGCTCGATTTAACTTTTCTTGAAGCTTCAATCAGACCTCCCAGAACTCTGTTTGCCTCATCAATATACTCTTTTGAGACAACCGATCCCACAACAACAAATCCCTCGTTCCAAAATTGATCAATTAGATGTTTTTTCATTTAAACTCGAGTTTAACATTTTAAATATGTAAACTTCATTTTTTTGAAGCTAGATTTCTCATTTGATTGTGTAATTTTACAATTGAGGAGTTCGATATAAACTTCTTCCATTGACTTCAATTGAAACATCTACCATATAGTTTGTTAGCCCTTCAAGATTGATATCTATTCCTAACCCGGGCTTTTCAGGTGCCCTAACTTGGCGATTTTTATCAGGCTCCAAATGCGTTTTGGTGATAGCTAATGCTAGGGATTTTGGTTGACCTGGGTACTCACAGATTTCATGATTTTTCAATCCAGCATATGGCTGCAGTGAAGCACTCAAGGCAAGATGTGATGTGAAAGTGTGGTTCACATATGTGACTCCGCTTGCTACTGCATGATCTGCCACTAATTTGGCGGGGCTAATGCCTCCTATTCTTCCACAATCAATTTGAACGTAGCCAATTTTTCCAAAATCAATCAAATGCTTAGCCATCGAGGAATGATGCGCCCCTTCCCCACCGGCAATTTTAATTTTTCTACTTCTCTTGGCCAACTCACCATACTCCTTGAGAGCATGAGCATGAAAAGGTTCTTCAAACCACAGTACATTAGCCTCTTCCATGGCCTTGATTCTTTGGGAGGCTTTCTCCACATCATCCCCAAAAATTTGTCCTGTATCAACGAGAAGAATACCATCGTTTTCTAAACCTTCTCGAGCTGCTTGAAAATGTTCCCGATCTTCTGAGGCTGTTCCGGTTCCAATTGGCCCCCACCCAAACTTTGCTGCTTGAAAGCCTTTTTGACGAGATTCTTTAGCACGTTCCAATGTTATTGCGGGTTCGTCACCGAATAGCACTGAAAAATAGGGGGTTTTAGGGTATGAATTCTTGTAACCAAGGAGGGTCCAAACCGGTTCATTCAGAGACTTGCCCAGAAGATCCCAAAGAGCCATCTCGATTCCTGAGTAAGTATGGGCTGCCTGGAGCAAATCCATACTTTGATAGGCAACGAGTTGACTTATTCGCTGAATATCTTCACGGGTGTTTAACTTTTGTCCAAGTACAGAATCCTTCACTGGTTGACATGAACCATGGGATAATGGGCAAATCAGAGCCGCGATGGAGGGAAGAGGAGCTGCCTCACACTCTCCATAACCCACCAAACCACCTGCAGCAACTCTCACCACTAAAGCATCCTGGCTGCCATCTGCTTCGGCAGTGACCTTTGGCATGGAAAGATAAAAGAAATCAATCGATTCAATCCTCATCAATTCATCCTGCAAATCTTGATGTTAAGCCACCATCAACGATCCAATTCGCTCCTGTAACAAAGGACGCTTCAGTCGAGAGCAGGAAGGCAACGCAATTCGCAATTTCTGATGGTTCAGCCATTCGGTGCATTGGATGGACATCCAGAACTTTTTCTCGGAGGGATGGATCGTTTCTCTCAAAGAATTCTTTGACTAGAAAAGTCTCAGTATAGCCAGGAGAGAGAGCATTCACTCGCACCTGATGAACACCAACCTCCAATGCCATCGAACGAGTTAACCCTACCAAGCCTGACTTTGCGGCGGCATACGGAAACATACTTGGATAGGTCATATTGGCATGAACCGAAGCGATATTGACGATTGAACCCCTCTTGTTGGTAATCATATCTGGGAGAACTTCACGTGCTGTAAGCCATGCAGCTTTTAAATCAACATCGAAGACATCTTCCCACTGTTGCTCGGTCATTGTTACTGGATCTGCATATGAGTTTCTACCAGCGTTGTTTACCAAACCCGTAATTGAGCCAAATTTTTCTCTGGCGCTATCACACAAACGCTTCAGATCTTCAACGGAACAAACATTTCCCTTAACAAAGAGAAGCTTTTTATCCTGATCTAGTTTTTTGAGAAGACTCTTTGCCTCCTCTTCCTCAAGATCAATGAACGAGACCTCAGCTCCTTCCAAGATACATTTTTCGACAATAGCAGCCCCAATTCCACGACCGCCTCCAGTTACTAGGATATGTTCATTCCTTAGACGTCCTGCCATTTTCTTTCCAATTAATTATTTTGGTTTTTGGTCTGCAAGTACTCGTGCAGCATCCCGAATCATTCCGACGTCAGCTAGACTAATTACCAGATCAAAACCTTGTGAATACAAGTCTACCATCGAATTAGTCCCATAAGGTGTGATTCCTAAATATTTTCCAGCAGCTTTTGTAGCGTCAATCGTCTTGCTCATTAAATGCTGGTGCTCTGGATTCTCAAATTTTGCTGGAGTTCCCAAACTGGCTGAAAGATCAAATGGCCCAATGAAAACCATATCCAGTCCATCAACTTTTACAATCTCATCAATGTTGTCAGCCGCCTTCGAGCTTTCCACTTGGCAGATCACAAAGGTATTGTCAGAAACTGTATCCAAGTATTCATCTGCCTTGAAGCCATACTCACTCGCCCTAGCATCGGTATGCGCAATTCCACGTATTCCTTTCGGTGGATAGCGTACTGCAGATACTACAGCTTCCGCTTCCTTAGCAGTTTCAACCATGGGGACCATGATGGAC
>DPLM01000242.1 GCA_003541985.1 Deltaproteobacteria bacterium
TGACCGCTTTGACTTCAGCATCAGCGGCCTGTTCTAGGTCGCCTTCTCCACTACTTCACTCACAAGCGTGCCTATCAATCAATGCTCCACATGCTCAATCATGGCTTGGCGGGTCACTCAAGCTCCGCTTGACTACTTCCTCAAAGCCTGAGGACTTCAGTCGCTCCAAATCCTGGGGCAAAATGTAAAAGTAGTCATTGACTTGAAAGCCAGTGGTGGTGATCAGTGATTGCTGGACAGGCACCTCAAAGCGGTCAAAGCTATTGGCCAACTTGTAGAAGATCAATGGTGCGTCTTCCAAGGTCAATTTAACTCGCAGGTAAGACTGAGCCATCCGCACGAAATGACCATTGACCTCCTGTACTACATAGCCTTTTTCATCGTCCTCTAGAAACTCCAACTGCAATCGAGGATTGTGCAGGAAGTGTTGTTGGTCCAGGTCCAATTGAGGTGGAGAATCATAGAGAATCGAGTGCTCCAACTCCCTTGGGAAAATCATTGCCGAAGAGCGAACCGTGATCTGGAGATAATAGCAATATGCACTCCGGCCTTCAGCAAAGCAAACCCGGTTCATCTTGGCGCCTTCAATATCGATCTGTCGACGACTAAGTGCATACGCAATCCGACTATGAATCTGAGGCGCTTCTTGGACGTAAACCAGCAGTCCGACAGGGCGTCCCCTTGGATTGGTCAGCACGCTCACTATCGCCTCTGAAGACCAATTTTCAAAGCGCATCATCTGCTGAGCCAGGATCGCTGAACTGGAGCTCAGCAGGAAACGGTTGGGAAAAGCTGCGAAAAACCACTCCAACTGACGCCGATAGGGATTGATCAGGGTGTTAATTGTATCCGGACTGAGATACTGTCGGATGGTCCGGATCAGCTTTTCAGTGGTCTGGCTCAATCCTTTCTCATCTAATGAACCCATCTTGAGCAAACGCCAGTACTGCTCCAGTTCCTCATGGCCTTTCTGCAGACGTTCGTACTCCTGAGACTGAATTGTGGCTACTGGTGTATAAAGCGCATCTTCAATTGAATTCTGCAAACCCTGCTGAATCAGCAGGTTGATTCGGGTATCAAACTCTAGATCTTGCTTCTTCCGATCCAGGTAGCTGTTGATAGCATCCATTGCATCATTCAGTTGGCCGCTTGAACGCATCTCCGCATAGACTCGGTAAGTTTCCTCAAAAAAAGTCCGCAATGTACGAGTGTCTTTCGCTGTAGCATCACTAACAGAGCGATAATCGGAAATATTCACCAAGAACAACAGGATCACGTTGACCAGATCCCGGTTAGCAATTTCAAAGAACTGCTGGATGGCTTGATCGAAATACGCTGAGGTCTTACTGAGTCTTACCACGGTCATATGGTGTGCGATCATCAGGGAGATGCTACCAAAGAGTTCTGGATCAGCATACCCCAATCGCTCAATGGCTCTGACTGCGATCGAGGTGCCAGAGATCTGGTGCCGAGTTCTTGGATCAATCTTTCCTACATCATGAAACAGCACCGCCCACTTTAGTGCGAGGATGTGCTTAGGCTGGAGGTACTGATACAACTCTGGATATTGCTTTTGTAGAATCTGTAGCTCTTCTTCAGCAGCCTGCATCGCATTGAGTGAGTGAATGCTGACCGGGTGCTGGTGATAGGACAAATTCCGAAGTAGGAAGTGCATCTGGTTGCACTCAGGAATGAAACGTCCAAGCAGTGTATCGGGTAGGTACTTCTGAGTTGTTGTTCCACCAAAGAACGCAGGATCGTTGAGTCCAATTGGATCAGAAATTTCCAGCATAATGCGCAATGCCTGGTCGACATAGGGCGTCATCATTAATTCGCTGAACTTCTCCGAAAGTTCAGGAGTACGGCTCTGGACTACATCAACCGTTAGCGATTGAAGTAGATCGGCCATCTCGTCTTTCAACTCAAATGAGAGATCATAGCCGACCTTGCCAATGTAAATGAACATATCCAGCAGCTTAAGCGGGTCACTGAAAATTAGACTCAGGGGTACCTGCGGCATTCCTTCAAGTGCGTTGATTTCAATGATGCGACGTTTGCGCAGATATACGGTAACCTGAAAAGTCTGGAAGGTTCGGACAACGTGCCGCTCCAGGATATTGCGAAGCAAGGCTCTGGAAAGTTGCTGAATCGTGTCCTGCATCTGCAAACGATAGCGATCAAAATCATCAACATCCTGAAATCGCTGCTTCTTGAGCAGATACAGACGCTCCATGTTGTCGTTGATCACGTTTAGCAGCAAGTCTTCCCCTCGGCAACCACTATGACGCGCTTCCTCATCAAAGTAGTGATCTCGAGCCGCACCGGTGAAGTTGCGCAGATCATAGGTGAACTCCAAGGCCTGACAAAGCTTGAATGCTTGCCTTGGGGAGAGCAGCCGCTGCTTGATTAGCAGTGCAATCATCTCTGCCGTGTATGATGGGAAGACACCAAAGGTTGCTGCTGCGATCCACAGAGGAATCTGGAGACTGCGCAAACCACCCAGATCGTGTTTGAGATCTGCCTGGTTGAGCTGTGGGCGTTCCGTCTGCAAGTAGGTGTTGATTTTCTCTAGAACATAGGGTTCGTAGGGCAAGATCTCAAAGAAGTGTTGCTTGAGTCGTTCCGCCAGACGCTGACTGCCTACCAATACGCGACTCTCCAGAATGGAGGGAATGGTCTGCAACATACTGCCCTGCTGAAAGCGTGTCAAATCCTCGTCAATCTCAAAATATTGGTGAGCTGTCATCACCTGAGCAGCGTTGAGCAGCGTCTCGATGCGAATTATCAATTGGCGGACTACCTCGGCCTGCCCTGAGGCCAACTGTTCGGTATCCAGGCAATAACCCAGATCCCGATCTGAAGCTAGGCTCAACTCACCACGCCCGTAGCCACCCCGCGCAAGAATAACCAGATGGGCTTCAACAAACTCACGATCAACCGAACAATCTCTTGCGGTCCCTAGTAATTCTTCCAGCTGCCCAACACGCTTAGCGTGTTCTTCGATGTCGTGTTGCAGGTCGCTACAAATCTTCTGGTAATAGCTGCGCATCTCGCGCTCTTCGCGTTCTCCTCCTTGGCTCGGAAGATTCTCCAGTTCTTGCTCCACACGTCCCAGTTTCTCCTGCTTTTCAGGAAGAATACGCTGCTTGTAGTGGAGTTCTGTCTCCATTTGCTCAACATGAAGCCGACGTAACAAGCGCAAGTCATTCATCGCAAAATCAAAGGTTGCCTGAATGATGCTGTCCATCAACAGGGTATTGCGTGCCAGAATTTCAAAGGAGTTTTCTGTCTGGAGATTGAGTTGAACAATTCGCTCATTCTCTAACTGGAAGAAATCTTGAATGACAATTCCACACCCTTTTTCGCGCTGGACCAGATGCACCAGTGGAGAACTCCCTTCAGAATCTATCGGCAATTCCGTCAATTGCTGCTGTAATCGAGGTAAGTAATCAGCTTCTGCAAATTGCCGCTGCTGCAGGCGAAACGGTTCCAGAAAGGGATAGTGTTCTGCAGAGTTAAGCAGAGCTTGCTTCATGCAAAAATCCTTTGCAAAAAATCGAGAGCAGGTGAAACTAAGTAAATATCAGAAAAAACATTGAAGTTTCCATTTCAATCAAAGACGTTTTAAGTATTGTTTCTTCTGCTATTTATTTGAATTTTTTAAATGTCGTATTTGACCGGCCCAAAGACCTGTTGACTCGATTCTCGCATTTGGTCTCCCGGCTAATTCTCATCTTTTGGTAGTAGTTTCCCAATGGAATATGAATCCTCCCTCGGCCAATCCAATCAAGATTTCTCGCTTGATCTGCGGAATTTTCCATTCAGTCGCATGCAGCATGACATGTATGTCATACTTGAAGTAGTGCGCAAACATCACGGTGCCTCTTTCTTTGAGAAGCTGTTTTCTTCAATTTTTGGCAAAAAAGACACACCTCATAATCCTAGGCTCATGGCCCAGTCTCTGGTGGATGCATGCGATACCAAGACCACTCAAGAACTATCTGCACAACTCAGTGAGGACCCTGCACTTTGTCAAGTGCGCAGTAATTTAGTTAAGCACACATTAGATCAGAAACGCCTCTACGAAACACCTGTCTACCGAGAGATGCTTTTCCAAGCATGTCTGTCCATCTATATTGGTGGTGCTAATCCTCGTAACATGCAAACTGTTGGACAGGTTTACATCAACTATCTGCGGCACATTGCCGACACCATGAAAAAAAGCCTACTAAGTGTTAGATCCTCTGCCCTTCAAAACATTAATGTGAGTAAGATAAGCATGGACGATCTGAACAAGGGGCTAGAGGAAATGGAACCTGAAGACGCGATGGCCCTGCATGAATTGAATTTTGCGCTCCATACATTAGAGCGTAACAAGGAACTCATGGCTCAGATGCTGACTTCCATTACAATCCCCGTAGACCTCGCAGAACTTAACAAACTCAGTCCATCACAAAATATTCACAGTGGGTTTGTAGGAGAAGGTGGTAGTGGTACAGGGGCTGAAAAAGAAACCGTCGTGATTCGCAAAGTTACCGCTGTTGCAGACGTGATGCGCTTTATTCCACCCTTACACAGCCTCGCACTCAATATTGCTAAACGCCTGCAGACTATCGAGTCTGCTATTCCTCAGCACTATCTACTGGAGGCACGGGTGCGTACGGAGGCTTTCCGTACTCTATTGCTCAGGGTAGAGTTGAAACATCCCCACGTTCGAGCCCATATGCTGCCAGCTTACAAGAGAATGCTCGATGCCTATTACAAGGCCTACAAGCGAGCCTCCAAAACTACTCCTGACATGAAAGAGTTTCCGATTTTCTCAGAGTTTGCACAAGCCGCCTATCTCTCACATCTTCATCGTAAATCACTCGGATTGGAACCTCCCCAAGTCGGCCAGATTCTAAAAGACGCAAAGGAAGCGGTAGACTTGGCCGTGACACTAGAGGCCAACCCGAATCAACGCAAGATGCAGGCGCGCATCACTGAGCAGCTACCCAACTATGGTGTGATCCTCTAAGGATTATGAGGCACATCTCTTGCTAAAGTTATGTCACTCGTCGTGTCAGGATGACCGCATCC